>JAZFTL010000030.1:0-7666 GCA_036446675.1 Thermoanaerobaculia bacterium | reverse complement strand
GTTGAGCATTGCTCTAACTCTAACCTACCCACCCTGGAACCGTGAGCTTGACAAGAGGTCGTTCTATATCAGGAGAATACACCTGACGGCCGACTGGTCCTCTGAGGCGCTCGTAGTTCATGAAGAGGTCCCGCCACTCTGAGGGCGCGTTAATTTCTACCGCGGGACTTCGACCTTTCCGGGGGCGGGGGGTGTCCCCACTCCTCAAGTCTCCACAGGGTATAGAATCCCAGCGGATCCAATGATCGGACAGACGATTGCGCAGTACCGGATAGTGAAGCATCTCGGGAGAGGTGGGATGGGGGTGGTGTATGAAGCCGAGGACACCCGCCTGAAGCGCCATGTGGCCTTGAAGTTTCTCCCGGAGGAGGTGGACAAGGACGCGACCACGGTAGAGCGCTTTCAGCGTGAGGCGCGGGCTGCCTCGGCGCTGAATCATCCCCATATCTGCACGATCCACGACCTTGGCGAGCATGAGGGCAAGCCCTATATCGCCATGGAGCTGCTCGAGGGGCAGACCCTGAAACATCGAATCGGCGGTAAGGCGCTGCCGGTTGACGAAGTTTTACGCTTGGGAGCTGAGATTTCCGATGCCCTGGAAGCCGCCCACGGTCAGGGGATCGTGCATCGGGACATCAAGCCGGCAAACATCTTCGTCACCGGCCGGGGTCAGGCGAAAGTCCTCGATTTCGGCTTGGCAAAGGTGACCTCTGAGGTCTGGGGCGACACTGACAGCACCTCCTTACCAACGGCAACTCTGGAAGCCCAGTTGACCCAGCCGGGTGCGGCAATGGGGACGGTGGCGTATATGTCACCGGAGCAGGCACGGGCGGAGAGCCTGGACGCCCGTACGGATCTTTTCTCTCTAGGGGTAGTGCTCTATGAGATGGCAACGGGCAGGCTGCCCTTTCCAGGGAAGAGTTCGGCGGACATTATCCGAGGCCTTCTGGCGGATGCTCCCCAAGTGCCCTCGCAGCTCAACCCAGAGATTCCGGCAGAGTTGGATCGGATCATTATGGCGGCTTTGGAGAAGGACCGGGAGTTGCGAGTCCAGAGCGCGGCCGAGCTTCATGACGAGCTGGCTGCGTTTCAGCAGAGCGTCGCGGAGGTGGAAAGCGGATCGTTGTGGGGTATTCTCAAGAGGCCCCGAATGGCGATTCCATTGCTTATCTCGATTCTCGTGATCGCCTCGTTCGTGGCGTACTCCCTCATCCAATCCAAACAGCAGGCTAGCCGACAGAAGTGGGCTCGCCAGGAAGCGCTACCCGAGGTGGTTCGTCTGATTGAAGAAGAAGACTACGCAGCGGCCCTCGAGCTGGCTCGCGAGGTAGAGGGTGTCATCCCCGACGACCCTATGCTCGCCGGCTTGTGGGACGAGATGAGCAACACTGTCAGCGTCGAGACGGATCCGCCTGGAGCCGAGATCTTCTATCGCGACAACGCAGCGCTCGAGGCCGAGTGGATCTTGTTGGGAAGTTCTCCAATCATTGATTCGCGCCTTCCACGCGGTGGTCTCCGCATCCGTGTCGAAAAGGAGGGCTTCGAGAGGCGCGAGATCCTCACGGCCCTCTCTTATGCTCAGTCAGAAGCGACATTCAAGTCGCTGCCCTCATTCGACACGCCGGCAGAGCGCAACCGGATGAGTTTTCGTCTCGACCCGACGGGCAGCAGTCCGCCCGGGATGGTCGCTGTCGATGGTGGAGATTACCTGCCGCCGCTTCGCCTCCTGCGGCTGCCAACGGTCGCCTTGGATCCCTATTTCATTGACCGCACCGAGGTCACGAACGCTGAATACAAGGAGTTCGTCGACGCGGGAGGATACGATCGGCGAGAGTATTGGCAGCAAGAGTTTCGGGGCGGGAGTCAGAGCCAGAGCCTTTCGTGGGAGGAGGCGATGGCGAAGTTCGTCGACACGACCGGTCGCCCCGGACCTGCGCCGTGGGAGCTCGGGGCCTACCCGGACGGCCGGGATGACTATCCGGTCGGCGGCGTGAGCTGGTACGAAGCGGCGGCCTACGCCGCCTTTCGAGGCAAAGATCTGCCAACTGCGTATCACTGGATGCGAGCGGCGCTGCCGGGAAGCGAGCACACCTTACCGCTCAGTCCGCACATCGTTCCTCTGAGCAACTTCGGAGTCGACGGCACGGCTCCGGTTGGATCCTTTCCCGGTATCGGCGTCTCGGGAGCCGCCGATCTGGCCGGCAACGTTCGGGAGTGGTGCTGGAATGCCGCGGGAGAGCGCCGCTTGAGTCTCGGCGGAGCATGGAACGAGCCCAACTACAAATTTACTGAATCTGCCCCCCTCAATCCTTTCGATCGTTCACCCATCAACGGCTTTCGTTGTATGAAAGAGCGTGGCAGGCAGACGACAGAAGAGTTGATGGCGCCCGTCAGACTTCCCTACCTCGACGCAATCGACTTCATGGCGCTGGAGCCCTTGTCCGACGATGCGTTCGCAGTCTACGAGAGCCAGTTCGCGTACAGGAATAGACCACTCAAACCCGTGCTCGAGTCGACCGACGACAGCCCGAGCGCTTGGCGACGGGAGAGCGTGTCGATTGACGCCGCGTACGGCGGCGAGCGCTTCACGGTACATCTGGACCTGCCGAAACGAGGATCACCCCCCTACAAAGCGGTGGTCTACTTTCCTGGAGACAACGCCTTCGAACAGTCGACGTTCGAGGTTGCCTATTGGGAGAACTTCGACTACATCCCAAAGAGTGGCCGTGTTCTGGTTAGGCCGATCCTGGCGGGAATGTACGAACGGATTGACCCCGGGCTCTCCTTCTTCGGAGAGACCGTGCCGAGAATGGTCAAGGATCTTGCGAGGACCCTGGACTACCTGGAGAGTCGCGACGACATTGATGTGGATGGGGCCGCCTACATGGGGCTGAGCGGTGGCGCGTGGATTGCGCCGATCACGCTCGCAGCGGAAGATCGATTCAAAGTGGCCGTACTGATCGGCGGCGGCTTTTACCGCGATCGGACTGCTCCGTGGGCACACCGGGTCACCATACCCGTGCTGTTACTCGGCGGCCGCTACGACTCGTCCTTCCCAGCCGAGTCGACTCAGAAGCCCTTCATGGAGCTCCTTGGTACGCCCGAGGAACATAAGCGACACGTGATCTACGAGGAGGCTGGCCACTTGCCCCTACCCAGGGGGCCGATGATCAAGGAGACTCTCGACTGGCTCGACCGATATCAGAATTCGGTGGTTTTGACTGGCTCGCAGGGAGGAAAGTGATCTGAGAGGAGCGCTTGGTCTGAAGAGATGCCGGCCATTCTTGAGGTCTGCTCCTCCGGCGGGGGAGGGGCGTTAACTAATTGATGCACTGTCAACCTAGCCAGCATCATTCATGAGCAGGCGAACAGATTGTGGTTGGCGCCCGCCATCTAATCTAGGTTAGGCCCACTATGAGGATACAAAAGGAGCCTTTGAAACTGTTTGACAGGAGGTGTCAATGGTCAGTTTAAATAAGCGATTTCGTTGGCCATTGGTGGTGCTTCTTTTTGGTTGCACGAACGTTGATTATGTAAGTAGCGAGAGTAATGATCTGAAGGAAATGATGACTATGACCCTTACTTCTACAGCATTCACGCATAATGGGGAAATCCCAAGTTTATATACATGCGATGGGCGGGATCTCTCGCCACCGCTTACTTGGAAAGATGTGCCCGAAGAGGCGAAGAGCATAGTCTTGATTGTAGACGATCCAGACGCGCCAGACCCGAGGGCACCAAAGATGACATGGGTGCACTGGGTGCTTTACAATCTTCCCCCCAATGTAAACAATCTTCAACAGGCCGTAAAGTCTAGCCACCTTCCTTCTGGTACTTTGGAGGGCCTGAACGACTGGAACCGTACCGGTTACCGTGGCCCTTGCCCCCCAGTCGGCCGGCACCGATACTTCCACAAACTTCATGCACTTGATGAGGTACTTCCTGACTTAGGAACTCCCACGAAGGCAAAGCTAGAGGCGGCGATGGAGGAGCACATTATTGCCACAGCAGAGCTTGTGGGAACCTATGAGCGAACTAAATAGGCGCAAGACTCACGGAGAAAGAAGCGGCGCCGAATCACCGCATTAAGCGGACCGGTATTGTCAACTTGACTGGATTTCTTACCTGTTGAGTCGCTGCACGACGGCAAGGGCGCCTCAACCTTGGGCCTTTGCGAGTCCCTCGATCGGCCTTCGTGCGTACCTTTGCCTTAAGTTGACAGTACCTCCGTAGGTCCTTCACTCCGGAGAGAATCAGTCACCTTGAGCGAGGCGGCTGAGCATGCCCTCGAGGCCGTCGGTGACGCGGGCCAGGGAGGGGTAGTCGACCTTGTCCGGGGTGTCGGAGGGCCTGTGATAATGGGGATAGCGGTAGGGGGCAGTGTCGGTGATCATGAGGGCTGGGTAACCCTGGCGCCAGAAGGAGAGGTGGTCGCTCCAGCCGATGCCGGGCACGAACTCGAAGCTGGCGACCGACTCGAGGGGAAAGTCCGAAGACCTCCTGAAGGCCCCTGTCGCCCGTTTCAACCAGCTCCGGGAGCGGAAATTGGAAACGAAAGCGATGAAGTTTCCCCGGTCGGGGTAGAAGAACCGGAAGAAGGGCGGATAGCGCTGGCTGCCCGGCTCGTCGGAGTAGTAGCCGAGGGTCTCGAGAGAGATCGCCAGCCGGATGTCGTCACCGCGCTGGCGGGCGGCTTTAGCGTAGACCATGCTGCCCATACTCCCCCAGTTGAAAAACGGCGCCTCCTCGTTGACGAAGGCGACGAACCTCAGGCTCCGTCCTGGCGAGGCCTCTGCGAATAGACGTGAGAGCTCCAGCAACGCAGCCACTCCGGTGCCGTTGTCATTGGCCCCGGGGCTCCCTGATACCGAGTCGTAGTGGGCTCCGACGAGCAGGATCTGCTGGGGAAACCGCTGACCGGCTCGGGTGACCTCTAGGTTGACCGACTCGACTCCCCGCGCCGTGTAGGCGAGCGGCGTAACCTCATACCCCTGGCGTCTCCACTCTTCTTCGATGTAGCGAGCCGCGGCAGCCAGGGCTTGGGGCCGAAACACGTTGCGCTCGCCGATCTCGCCCGCGAGCCGCGTGACGTGTACCTCGAGCTGCCGCGCTGACACTGAATCGTTCATGGCTCGTAGCCAGGCCGGCTCAGGTCGGCCGACCACTGCCAGCACCACGGAGACCAGAAGCCCCAAGACCACCCCTAGAGTCTATGACACTCCACCGGTCCCGGATCCCGTGGCGGACCGGGGCCTCAGCGCGACGTCCTAAACTGAGAGCTGGAAGCTGAGAAATGAGCACCGAGCCAGCCAGCCGTGACCGGGAGTGTGTCCAGTTCCTCCAATGGTGTCTGCCGCGCCTCCTGCGCATCTGGAGCGCCGGCTGTGGAGCCGGCGAAGAGCCCTTCACCGTGGCGCTCCTACTCCGCCTCGACCCCGCCCCGCTGCCGGAGCGCCTTGGGGTACAGATCGTCGCCACCGACCTCGACGCTCATCAGCTCGAGCGAGCCCGCTTTGCTCAGGCGTCTCTCGAATGCCGTATAGGCCCCAGAAAAGACTGGGTTCAGAGGCTAAAGCTAGCCGGAGTTGTACCTTTGTCATCCCGACCGGAGGCGGCGTAGATCACCGGACCTTATCCTTTGTCATCCCGACCGGAGGCGGCGCAGCCGTCGCAGCGGAGGGATCTAGGCGGGGGAAGCCGCGACTAAGATTACGATGGTTGGTTCTGCACTTTCTTCTCCATCGTCTTCTCTCGCGCCGCTGTCGACGGCGATACGCCGTGCTGCACCAGAGGCTAGGTCCATGTAACTGTAAGGTATATATACCTTACCCTCACAGCAGGTGGCGGGGCATCGCAGGGAGGTAAGGCTCCGAACCGTAGAAGTCCACCCCCTCTGTGCCAGGGCCTCCGATTCAAAATGAAGCAACCCCAAACGCCGACCCGAAACCGCAAACTCGGCCCTTCATTACAAACCACGAACTCCACCCCAGCTTCGAGAGCGCGCATCTTGCTACTTGCAGGCCAAGATTCGTGTCTCTCTGAGTAAACGTCCGATATGAGGGTGGCACTTTTTCAGCACTTTTTCAGTTTCGATTACATTCCTAAATGAGGCAACGTATCGGCTTCGAATCCATTCTTAGTGAGGCAACTCAGGGTATGGACCTGAGGGGGCGAATGCAATACCCTATCTCAATATCCTACTAGCGAAGCAAGGACCTAGGCGGGTCGTTGCCAAGGAGATACGTTCATGAAAGAAATTGAGCTGATCACGTTCAAAGGTTGCGAGCCTACGGTTGAACTCCGAGAAGCGCTTGAGAACAAGATTGACGACGGGGAGATCGATATCGATCTCAAGGTGACTCTGGTCGCCTCACCGGGAATTGCCGAGGAGATGGGGCTCTTCGGCTCACCGACGATCCGAATCGACGGCGAAGAGCATCAGGCAACCGAGCACGGGCCTCCCGGCTTCTACTGAAGGCTGTATCTGACCGCGGTAGGTTACCGCCCATACCCCACAATGGAAGAGTTCTCAGCCATCGTAAGCGGCGAGCAGACAACGCTGCAAAACATCGAGCCTGTCGACATTGAGCACTACCCTGTTCTGGTCACCATCGACATCTGTCCTTTTACCTCGAACGCCAGGGAATTCTGGGAGAGCGCAGCCCATGCCGCCAAGGCAACGCTTCACCATGTCTCAGTCGACTCCGCGGAGGGTCAGGCCGTTGTCGCCGGCTCAGCCATACGAGGTGTTCCTTGCCTCCTCGCCGGACCTGACAAGAGAGTGTACGGTTTGCAACTCTCCACAGAAGAAGCGAGAGCCTTCCTCGAGTAAGCCCGCTGCGCCTAGTTGAGGAGTTTGGGCGATGTCCAGAGAAAAACAGCTTTTCAGGATTCTCTCTGCGCTGCAATACCACTCCGATACCACGGCTCGTATCCCGACCTACAACACCGTCGACCTTGGCAGACTTGCTGTAGGACTGGTCAGCTCCGTTTTGCGATGTGGCTGTAGCCTGCTCCTCCTGACAAAAAACGATGCCACCGAGCCTGCTGTCGCGGGCGTCAAGAACCTCCACTTCAGCGCGAAACAGAATCTCAGCTCGGATGTCTTGCTCACCCGTCTGTGGCAGCACGGAAAGAATGCCTCGGTACTCGACATCGCCAGCTTTCCACCGGATGAAGCCGCCCAGTTCCGCGAAGTGGGACTAGGCGAACTCTGCCTCCTCGCTCCTGTGGTTCTCGCCCCCGAGGGACGACAGAAACGAATGGGCCTTGTCGTAGCCGGGGGACTCCGCGCCAACAACGATCCCGCGCTCGATCTCATCGGCCTCGATGTCATCGCGGGTATCATCGCCGGCGCAGTTGCCAGCAGCATCGCACGCTACTGCGCCGTCGAACAAGCAAGCCTCTCCGCTGTCGCAGCCCAGCACAGAGAGGCCGCGCAACAAGCCAACCTCGCAAAAAGCCAATTCCTGGCCAGCATGAGCCACGAGCTACGTACTCCGATGAACGCGATCCTCGGGTATAGCGAAATGCTTCTCGAAGATGCCGAAGACGATGGGCTCGAAGAGATGGCCGGCGACCTCAGAAAGATTCGTGCAGCAGGTAAACATCTGTTGGCGCTTATCAATGATGTCCTCGATCTCTCCAAGATCGAGGCCGGAAAGAT
>JAZFTL010000029.1:0-4721 GCA_036446675.1 Thermoanaerobaculia bacterium | reverse complement strand
AGAGTCCAAGGAAAATTGCCCGACAAATAGTTCTTGACCTCACTCCTTCACTCCTTCTCCAGGTTTGCGATCCGGCTGGCCGGGATAGCGGATCAGCAAGCTCGGTCTCTCCTTGAGAGTTTGAGACAATGACTTTAGATTGGTCGTTGTTTCATCTAGATCGCGCCAGATGGAATCCAATGCTGCGTTGTGATCATCCATCGCCGCAAGAGCGCTTGCTGCCGAATCCAAGGTACCGGCGGCCGAATCCAGGACCCTCGACAGGCGCGCCCCCTCAGGGCCGACGGCGGTGTGGAGATTCCTCGTGAGGATGGTGATCTCTGAGGTCAACTCAGGGATTCCTTTGAGTCCATCATCCAAGCGCGCGGCCAGTGAGTCAAGCCGCGCAACCAGGGTAAGAATCCGTGGCCCCACCTCGGCGGTTGTCCGGCTCAAGGAAGACAGACTCTCCGATATGGCCTTGACGTTTTCGTCGGACATGAGGGTTCGAAAGCTGCCCAAAAGCGGCCCAACCTCGTTGTTGATATTAGCGACCAGATCACTTAGTTGCTCGATAAGCACGGGCAATCTTTCGGTCGATTCTCCCATCCCGTTGAGGGTCTTCATCAGGGTGCCGCCCTCGGTTCCCATAATACGACTGCCGGGTTGCAGGGGCCGGCCGCCGCGCGGTCCCGCAACAATCTCCAGATAAGGGGCGCCCAAGAGGCCGTCGCTCGTAATGCGGGCAACGCTGCCATGACTAAGGGTGACTCCATCTTCTATCTCGACATGGAAGATGATCGGCCAGGCCTCTCCCGGTCGAAGATCGATGCTCTTGATGCGACCGACCTCCACGCCCGAGACTCGAATGCGATCCCCTCTTCGCACTCCCCCCGAGCCTCTCAGTAAGATCTCAAAGGTAGCATGTCCGCCACCTACCGGAGAGAATCCCACGATCCAGAGCGTGCCGAAACCTAGGATCACCATAGCCAGCAACACGAAGATCCCGGCCCGCACCTCACTCGTATTACCCATTCATTTCCTCCAGTTCCATCATCCATTGGCGGAATCGGTGATCATCGTCGGCGTCGTCGGACGGCTCTCGATCGAGGAAGCGTCGCACGACAGGATCCGGGCATTCACGTACCTCGTCGGGAGTGCCGGCGATCAATATCTTGCCTTGATGAATCATGGCGATGCGATCGGCCACGGCGAAGGCACTTTCCAATTCATGAGTTACGATCACCAGGGTCATTCCAAAGACGTCTTTTAGCCGGAGCAGTAGTCTGTCGAGACCGGCGGCGGTGACCGGGTCGAGTCCGGCGGAGGGCTCGTCGCAGAACAGAATTTCCGGATCGAGTGCCATGGCACGCGCGAAGGCGGCTCGTTTTCGCATCCCGCCACTCAGTTCTGCCGGGTAGCGGTCGATAGCCTTTTCCATGTCGACTAGGGCTAGTTTAATACGAGCGACGATACGCCGGGTCGACAGTGGCAGCTTGGTGAACTCCGACAAGGGCAAGTCGATGTTCTCGCCTACAGTCATCGATCCAAAGAGGGCGCCGCCTTGGAAGGCCATACCGATTCGCTGGCGGAGTTCTTCGACCTGATCAGGAGCGGCGGAAAACATGTCAGTGCCTTTTATCGAGATCGATCCGGCATCCGGCCGCTGGAGCCCGACCATGCAGCGCAACAGAGTGCTCTTGCCGCTACCGCTGCCACCCAGAATCACCATCGTTTCGCCGGCGTCGATCTCGAGATCGATCCCATCAAGAACGATCTGATTGCCGAAAGACAGCCGAAGTCCCTGGGCTCTGATGACTGGAGAGGTTGTTTCCAAAGGTGATCTTACCGTTCCTTCTCAGTGCCTTAGAAAGAGTAGGGTGGTCATGAACAGGTCTGCAACGATAATGAGGACGATCGAACGCACCACTGCGGAGGTCGTGGAGCTGCCCACCTCGTTAGCGCCGCCACGGGTACTGAGTCCCTCTTGGCAACCCACCAGCCCGATGATCGCGCCGAAGGCGAGTGCTTTGAGAATGCCACCCCAGAGATCTTCAGCGACCAGAGCTGCGAGGCTGTCGCTCAGGTAACCGCTAGCGCCCATACCCAAGGCCAAGACGCCAACGGAACAGCCGGCGAGAATCCCCACCAGGTCGGCGAAGAGGGTCAGGCAGGGTACGGCAACAGCAAGGCCGATCAAGCGAGGTACCACGAGGAAATTGATCGGATCAATTCCGATCACAGTGAGGGCGTCGATCTCCTCGGAGACCTGCATGGTCCCAAGCTCTGCGGAGATCGCCGAGCCGACCCGTCCGGCGACCAGAATCGCAGTCATGAGAGGCCCCAACTCTCGAGTTATCGAGACCGCCACGAGATCGGCCACCAAATGTTGAGCCCCCAAATCGCGGAGCTGATAGGCAGATTGCAGCGCCAAAATAATACCGATGAGCGCGGCGATGAGGGCTACAAGAGGAAGCGAGTCGTTGCCGGCTCGGAGTACCTGACGAACGGTCTTTTTGATCCGAATCGGCTTACAACGAAAGGGCCCTACAACGGTCTGTTCTCCAGCAGTGTATGCCAGTTGCCAGAGACGACCGATTGCAGCGAGCTGCTCGAGTAGCGCGGCGCCGGATTGTCTCAACAAGTTGTCGAGCATTACTGACTCGCTGAGTCTTAACTCGCGACCGAAATTTGCAGATCGTCCCAACAGGAGTAGCAGCGGGTCAAGGCCTCTTCGAGTCCGGCCAGCTGAAATATCTTGCGGACCGATTCGCTCGGGCACATCAAGAAGATAGCCGTGGTGCCCTCCCGCGTCGCCATCAATCCTTCTACCAGTACGGCCATGCAGGTCGTGTCCATCCATTCCATCTCACCCAGCTCGACGACAAGATTCTTGTCACCGCTCACTGCGATCGCATCGAATAGAGCCTTGCGCAGGTAGTGCGCCTCTTTGAAGCCGGCCCGACCACGCAAAAAGAGCTTTCCGGTGGCTTCCATCGCGTCCGGACTGAATTCGACTTCTAGAGAGGACATTGAAACGAGTCTAGCATGCAGAAAAAGGAGTTTCTCTCGGGGGATGTTCGAGCTGCGAGCCGATTACCGGTACCCTGTCAGCGAGCCTAAGCGCCGGCGCCTACTTCCGCCAACCATCTCTTGATGGGATGATCTGCATCGCCCAAAGCGAGTAGCTGGGAAAGCTCCGCCTCTATCTCTGTGGCTCGATCGTTCACCCCCATCTCTCGGTAAAGGACGGCCAGGAGCTGCTGATTACGAATCCAGGCGGGCATGGCCACGGTAGCGGCGGCGCGAACTCGTTGTTTCGAAGCTCTCTCCAGAACCGCGCGGGCACGCCGGGGCATGTCCATTTCGAGATAGGCCTCAGCCAGCACCTCGCAATGCAGGAAGTAGCCGGTGCTTGCGTGGTTCACGAACTCCGGAGCCTGCTCGAGGATGTCGAGCGCCTCTTTTGGGTCACTCCGGGCAAGCGCCAGCGCAGTCCGCAGGCTCGCCTCGTATTCCCGGTCAAGTCTTAGCTCGCCGAGCAGCTCCTCAGCCTCCGCCAGGCGTCCGGTTCGGACCAAGAGATTAGGGATAATCGTGTACCGGGAGTGTTCCTTGACCCGCGCGATCGCTCCGTCGAGATAGCGCTCTAACGCGCCGCGATCTTCAGTGAGGTACGCAGCCCTTACCAACATCTCGTCACGGCCCCGGTAATCCATGTCGAGGGCTTCCAGTCGGCCCCGACCGGCCTCGAGTCGCCCCATTCCAATTTCCATGAATGCCAGTTGGGCCTCTGCCCTCTGCCGCAACTGGGCGTCCAGAATCCGATCCTTGAGAGTCTCCAGCCGTCCCAACTCCGACACCAGCTCCTGCAGATCGCCCTCCAGCCACGCCCGGTGGGCGGTGCGCGACTCGATCCAAAACGGCACAAACCCCCACCTGCCCTCCCAGTCATTCGGTGCAAGCAACTTGCGCGTGCGCGCGGCGAACAGCTCGACGCGGCTGTCGCCAAGCATCGCGAGATCGTGGGCTGCGGCGTAGTTCAGTCGCAGGCTGGTGGGGCGCAGGTCGGCCAGTATCACCTGCAAGTCAGCCTCTTCCGCGGGTCGACCCGTCCGATAGAACGCGAATGACAAGTTGTTGGTGCCCCAGAAGTGGTCGGGATACCTATCAATGAGCGCTTGATAGATCGGAATCGAGGCCTCGTGTTCTTCGGCCAGGCTGAGGCGACTGCCGCGGATGAAGAAGCGCTCGGCCTCGGTCGCCGACTCAAGCAGCTCTAGGGCTCGATCGGCGTGCGGCAGAAAGTCGCCCGTCGCCCGACCCTGCCTCATGACTGCCCATGCCAGCAACAGGTGGGCCGAGGCAAAAGCGGGATCCTCGGCTACCGCTTCGAGGAGGAGCTCCTCGGCGGCAGCATTCATATCCTTGCCGCCGAGGTTGTGGCGCAGCAGCATTCGGTTCGCCAGGGTGTAGAGCTGGGCCGCCTGCAGCGAGTTCGTCGTGACGGGCTCGAGCTCAGGCTTCGACCTTCCTTTTACACTATCGACCAGGCGGCTCGCTAGATCCCGCGACAGGCGCAGTAGCTCCTCGGGTTGGTCGGTTTCTGCAGAGACGACCTCCGTGGCCAGACCGGTGCCCGCGTCGATGGCCTCGAGCCCGAGGGTATATCTCGACCCGACGCGCTCCACCCGGCCGGTGATTGCCGTTGCGATCTGCGTGTCACGACGACAGACCTCGAG
>JAZFTL010000028.1:0-2822 GCA_036446675.1 Thermoanaerobaculia bacterium | reverse complement strand
CCGTCCCGGTCGCAAGAGCCGCTCAAAGACAAGCGCCACGGGAATTTCTTCGGTGCGGGGGTCTATTTTGAATCGAACCTTGAATTCTTCGAACACCTTGCCGTCCTGCTCGATCAACCCCTCGACCGAAATCACATTCTTGGGTTCTCTCTTCTTGTCTACGACCGCCTCAGTCTCTTGTGATTCTCCAGATTCTTCCGACAACGTCGCCTCGGCGCTAGGATCATCTTCGAGGGTGTTCGGGTCCTGACTATTCCTAGCTTCCGAATCCAGCTCATCATCCGCGGGTATTGCCTTCTTCGACGTACCTCGGTTGAACCGACCTCTCTTACCTTTTCTGCCTTCAGACTCGTCATCACCCAACCTCTCCGAGTCCTGGTCGGCAGCCTCCTCCTTGTCGGCACTAAAGGTGGTCTCCAGCTTCGTTCCGGCCGGGATCGTGGCCTGGAACCGAGTCACCATCCGCTGATTGATCTGCTCAGGAAAAACAATCTTCAGCTCGACCAAACCCGCGAGCTGCGGGATTTTCGAGATTGGCTCGCGGGCCGCCTCTTTAGCCCAGAGTGTTAGGTCATCAGGCGGTGCGAGAGCGCTTAGAACTTGGTCTCTCGTCGGACGCCCCGGTAGGTAGCCGCTCAAGCCCGCCACTCCGGTCGCCTTGTCTACTTGACGTGTCTCAGGGCAGGTCTGCAGATCGAATCGCTTCGCCCGGATTCGTCCGCGAAGCTCCTCCCACTGCTGGAGCCAGTACTCCATCTCGCGGTTGTACATCACCCGCTTCGACTCGGGAGGTATCCAGAGTCGGTAGGGCTGGCCCCTATGCGGCTGATAGAAGACGAGTTCACGCTGCGACGGCTTCACCCCGTATCGCCAAATCTCGAGCAACTTGAACGTCTGGCCACATTCGATCTCGACCCGTTCAGAGGGCTCGCCGTGAAGAAACAAAACCTTCGCCCGGTCGTCCCAGACCGACAGGTACGTCTCGCGTCGCATGCGTTGGCGCCGCTGGATGCCTTCATGCAGTTCATTCTCCAGACTCGATGGATCCGGATCTTGACTCAGAAACTCATCCAAAAACTCTTGGCGGCCGGCGTCATCCATCGCCTGAAACCTGACACGATCCTCCGCAGATATCAGCAGCGCGGGACCGTCCTGAAAGAAAGCCCTCTGCTGTTCCGGCCAGAGGACAGGGTCCACATCCGGCGCGATGCCTGCGGATGCCGACTGGGCAGCCACCAACGCAAAGAGGAAAGGACTAAAGCATCTCAGGATTAACCGGGCTCTCTTCATCTGTTCATCACTCGTCTCGTTGCGCTCGCTTTGATCGAAGTGTGCAAGTCTGCTGCCAAACTTATCTGCCGGAGGATCGCGGACACCCACCACTTTCGGAGTATGACCTATTCTGACGACACGATCGAATGTGCGATAGGCTCACGCCCACTAAGACCTCTGACTTGGATCACGCACTCCAACTCTACAAGGACCTGCATCTCATGTCGTCGACTCGACACAACGAACCGATCACCTCATGGCAAGAAGGTGATCACGTAACGGGTTTCGCCCTGGTTACGCGCAAAGAGGTCCGTCAGGACAAGAACGGACGTAACTTTCTGGATGCCGAACTCAAAGACAGCGCCGGCACGATTCCGGCGAAGGCCTGGTCTGACAGCGCCGCTCTGCAGCGCGAATTCGAGCCTCATGATTTTGTAGCCTTTAAGGGTACGGTCAAGAGCTATCGCGATCAGCTGCAGATCAACCTCTCAGACTGCCGTCGTGTGACGCCTGAAGATCGAGCCAAAGGCTTCGATGAGTCCAAGCTGATTCCATCGACGCACGAGGATATCGACGACCTCTGGAACCGGTTGCAGACTATCTATCGGGAGGAGGTTCTCCGCGAGCCGCTGCAGCAGCTAGCACAGGAGACTCTCGAGATTTTCGGGTCGGAGTTGCGCGAGCATCCTGCCGCTAAAGCCATCCACCATGCCTATCGGGGTGGTCTACTCGAGCACACCGTTTCGATGGCTGAACTCGCGCTACAGGTTTGCCACCATTATCGGGATCTCGACCACGAGCTCATACTTGTCGGAGTCCTCTTTCACGACCTAGGTAAGACCCGAGAGCTGGGAGCCATGCCGGTCAATGACTACACCTTGGAAGGCCGCCTGGTAGGTCACGTGGTCATCGGCCGTGACCTTCTCCGTGAACGCTGTGCAGCGATCGAAAATTTCCCAACCGAGCTGCAACTCCTCTTAGAACACCTCATTCTTTCTCACCAAGGTCAGCTCGACTTCGGCTCTCCGGTTGTTCCGATGACCCCTGAGGCTTTTACTCTTCACTTTATCGACGACCTCGATTCCAAACTCGCCCAACTGCGTCAAGCTCGCGAAATCGGTTCGGACCTTCCGTTCCTCCGACCTCTTGGCCGCTACATCTATCTTGGGGGTAGGTCTCGAGACCGGACCGGTAGCCAGTCGACCACTGTAAATTCAGAGAGATCAGCCGACTCCGAAGCTCAAGCAAAGCTGGATCTCGCGTAGTGAATACATGAGATCAACGAATTACCATTCCGTCGAGTAGTGATTCTGTCTCAGGATTGTTGCTCAGTCGCGTCAGAATCAAATCTGCTATATATCGATTCCCCTTTTCCGTGTAGTGCCCTCTTGCCCCTTTAAGCCCGACGATGTCCTGTTCGATGAAAAGGCTGGGAACCACTGATCTGTCGAGTTGGCGAAAATCAGTTATTAGATCCAGATAATGAGCCTTCCCATGAGCGGCAAGGTCGGACATGTATCTTCTTGCCTCAGCTGAGCGAATCGAGTCGC
>JAZFTL010000027.1:0-2965 GCA_036446675.1 Thermoanaerobaculia bacterium | reverse complement strand
TCAGGCTCAGCTCGTTACCGGCTCCGACAAATGGGTGACAGGTTCCTCGCCACAGAGCAATCTCAGAGTATTCTTGAGGCGCAGGTGCTGAATAAAGAGATCGTGTTCGGCAACATCCCCAGAGCGCACGTGCGGACTCTTGAAGTAGAAAGAGAGCCACTCTTGAATTCCAGATCTGCCGGCACGTTTTGCCAAATCGAGAAAGAGCGCCAAGTCGAGCACGATCGGAGCCGCCAAGATGGAGTCTCTACACAAGAAATTCACCTTGAGTTGCATGGGGTAGTCCATCCATCCGAAAAGGTCGATATTATCCCACCCCTCTTTTGAGTCGCCCCGAGGCGGGTAATAGTTTATACGGACTTTGTGGTAGAGATCCTCGTAGAGTTCTGGATAGAGGTCCGGTTGCAGGATGGTGTCGAGCACCCCGGATTTGGATTTTTCCTTGGATTTGAAGTTGGCGGGGTCATCGAGCACCGCGCCGTCTCTGTTACCTAGAATGTTTGTCGAGAACCATCCGGCCACTCCCAGCATTCGCGCTTTGAACGCCGGAGCCAGTACGGTTTTGATGAGAGTTTGGCCCGTCTTGAAATCTTTTCCGGCGATCGGGACGCCTCGGTCGATGGCGAGCTGTTCGAGCGCTGGTATGTCGACGGTGAGGTTAGGCGCACCATTCGCGTAGGGGACCCCCTCGAGGATCGCTGCATAGGCGTAGAGTTGCGATGGAGCGATTCCTGGATCGTTGGTCTCGAGGCCGCGCTCGAACGCTTCAAGGGTCTGATGACAGGCCATCGGTTCGAGGTAGGTTTCGGTCGAGGCCGACCAGATCATCACTGCCCGGGTCGCCTTAGACTTTGCGAGGCTTTTCCGAATGTCGTCTCGTAGTAGTGCGACGAGGTCTAGCTTCTTCTGAAACGGTTTGATGTGGGAGCCTTCTAGGCGAGAAGCGTACCGTTGCTCGAAGGCCGCCGGCATCGGTTCGATCTGTCGTAGGAATTCGGCGACGGGATCCAGGTCCTTTGGCTGCAAGACTCCAGCGCGAACGGCCGCGTTATAGGCGTTGTCCGGATACACATCCCACCCGGCGAGCTCGATGTCCTCTAGTTCGGCCAGGGGGACCATGTCTTTGATCAGCGGGCTGCGGTTCTCAGAGCGCTGTCCGAGGCGAATCGTCTGCATTTGACTGAGGGACCCGATGGGTCTGGCCAGTCCCTGGCGAATGGCTTCGATACCGGCGAAGAAAGTCGTGCTGACCGCTCCCATCCCGGGAGTTAGAACGAGCAACTTTCCGTTGGCTGGCTGGATCGATTTATGGTTGTTCTTCATCTAATCTCCTAGATATCAATGCACTTTACTGGTTTGGATCAGGATCCCGGATATCCTCGATACTAGAGTATCTGATTGGTCGAAAAGCGAAACAACCGAGACCACTTTCTTGAGTCACCGAGATTCTCGTCGGCTCGGCTTGCTGAGTACCTTGCATTGATTGTAGCTGGGTAGACTGTTATGAGGTCGAAGTCTGCAGATTGTTGTCGAGTGCTTTAGTCTGACCCGTTTCAGTTCGCCGTGATGTCTCCGTGCGGAGAGATATCCAGAAGGCTAGCTGCGCCAGTACGATTCCCACATATCCGTCCACCGCATAGTGCCAGCCGGTCACGATGGATCCAAGGAAGGTAAGACCCACTGCGACTACTGCGGGCATGTAAAGTGGTCTGACTTGACGGCGAATCCACAACATCAGAAGCCAGTGGAAGCCAACATGTAGGCTCGGCATTGCGGCGATTCCCTGAGTAGGGTTGAACTGCCTGAGACCTCCGGTTCTGCCGGCTATCATTTTCTGATAGTTGTTCCAAAGTGCTACCTGACTGTTCCGCGCACTCGGCATCTCTGAGATGAGTTCCGTCCAGGTTTCCTGGTATACATAAATTGGCCCTAGGGCTGGAGTGGCCACGTACAACCAGGCGCCTACGGTCCAGATAAGCACGCAACTCAAGATGAAAGGACGCCGAATTCGTGGCGACGCCGCACTTACGAAAAAAGCTACCGCGAACAGGGTTGTATAGTGCCAGAGTTGATACCAAGAGTCGACCCATCCGGCAAGACCCGTGCCGGTAAACAGCTCGACAAGCAGCACCGAAGGCGAGTAGCCGAAATGTAGCCAGATATCGAGTTTCCAATAGGCCTCGTCCCATAGCCTAAAGTTGACCAAGGGGACACATACCTTGAGCCAGAAATAGTTATAGTTGAAGATTAGGACGACGATCAAGAGCCGGACTGTCAGTGCGATCCATCTCGCTGAGAAGATGGTTTTCAAGTAGGTCTTGAGACTCTGGCCGGTCACCCGAGACAGGACCATCTGCATGACGATCCCCAAGCAGAATATCTTTCCCATGATCGGGATGAACGGTAGGACGAGGTAGTCGACTGTGGTCCAATCTATTCTCAAGTCGTGGGATCGCAAGAAGATAACGACCGTGAGTAATCCCAGCCACGATACGACCTCAAAAGGATAGGGTTTGAGTCTGCTGATCCGAAAGAATCTTAGGTTCAAGGGCGTATCTTCCAAGCTAGCGGAATCGTGGACGCCGTTACTGGCGCGAACCCAGTCGAGAATACCGTGCGCTCCTCGTCGGATGATTGAGGCTGGAGTTTTACCCATGGTAGACGATCCAGAGCACAGCAATTCCCCAAAGCGCCAGGTTTGCCAGGAACGGACCGTCTCGGAGAATAGCTTCGGTAGGATTTGCGGTAGAGGTTTTCTGGTAGACCAAATAGAGGTACCGAAAAATTCCGAAGAGCACAAATGGCATGGTCAGGATTAAGTATTGGGTGTCAAATCGCTGTGCCGTCTCCGGCGAGATGGCGTAAACTGCGTAGTGCCGGGTCAGTAATGAGCTTGGCGTCAGTTCCTTGTTCTTGCAGCTGCGATATTGCGGTATCAATGTTTTGCCAAGGTAGTTGGTTTTCA
>JAZFTL010000026.1:0-5763 GCA_036446675.1 Thermoanaerobaculia bacterium | reverse complement strand
GGACTGCTGCGCATATATTTCCGTAGGCGGATTCAAGCCGAATTCGAGCCTGCGGATATTCCGCCGCGAGGAGATCCCGGAAACAACCAGGACACCTAGAAGCAAGGCCTCTACAAGTTGTAAGGCGTTGTTCCCCGTGTTAGCGCCGGCAAAGCCCACTACGAGGGTGATCAGAACGTACCATAGGCCGACCTTGGTGATGCGAATGCCTTCAGGGACTGCTCTCCCAGGGTTCACGGGCTAAATCGGTACAGGAATTGTGGCGATAAGGCGTTCGATAGCATCTCCTGCAGCGATGATGTCACCGAGAGCGCCCTTGAGGGCAACTCGGTGCGACAAAACCGCGAGAGCAACTCGTTGCACATCGTCCGGAGTGGCGAATCGACGACCTTCACATAGCGCCATGGCTTGGGTGGCGCGATACATGCTCTGTACTCCGCGGGTGGAAACCCCGAGCAGAAAGTCATCCGAGGTCCGAGTCGCCGTAGCGATTGACAGGACGTATTCAGCAAGCTTGTCGGCAACCGCAATTTTTGCCGCCTGCTTTTGCAGCTGGATAACCTCTGCGCGGCTGACCGCGGGCTCCATCGCAGCCAGTCGCTCCTCAACGCCTCCTGATCTGAGTAAACCGAGTTCCTCTTCCTTGGGGGGGTAGCCGATCTTCAGAGACATCATGAATCGATCGAGCTGCGATTCGGGTAGCGGAAACGTCCCGACATACTCCAGAGGATTCTGAGTCGCCAAAACAATGAACGGCTGTTGCAGCTCGTAACTCTCACGGTCCACTGAAACGCGCCCTTCCCCCATTGCCTCCAACAGTGCCGACTGGGTCTTAGGACTGGCACGATTGATTTCGTCCGCCAAAACGACATTGCCGAAGATAGGCCCAGGAACGAACTCGAAGCGCTCGGATTCTTGCCGATAGACTGACACCCCCAGAATGTCCGAGGGCATGAGGTCGCTAGTAAATTGGATGCGCTGAAAATCTAAGCCCATCGACTTCGCCAGCGTCCGAGCCAGAGTTGTCTTGCCTACACCGGGAACATCCTCGATCAGAAGGTGCCCTTTCGCCATCAGGCTGACGATCGCCAACCGAATGATCTCTTGCTTGCCACGTATGACCGTCGCCACCTGGCGTTCCAACCGGCCGACAATCTCACTGGCCTCGGCCGCAACCCGAGGCTGCACCGGACTGATCGACGCGCTTGAACTCACTCTAGCCACCTATTCTAGGTCTTCAGTCGGTCCGGCCATTTACAACACCTCTCTTGGCATTCATCGTGACACAACGTGTTCACCGGCTAAGCACTGATGCCGATTAGATCTCGGCCCTACTGCGCAGATGAAAACTCCCGATAGTCCGCTCTCTCGGCTTCTGGAATCGGTCGCACTTCGGCCGCAAACCCATCGCCCTCTTCGTAGTCAGGATCTTCGAGGATATGGATTCTAGAAGAGATGTTCGCTTTTTCAAGCGTAGAGGTATCAAACCAGACCCGCCAATGACCCTTTTCATGTTGTTCCGCGTCGATCATTGAAATATCAACGGTTATCCCGTCCAGCTTCTCGGAACTACGGTGTTGCAGAAGAATATCCAGCAACACGTTTGTAGAAACCGCCGCGGCGGGAACTGCGTCGATGTCCAAGGATTCTGTGCTGTCGTCGGCCGGCATGTCTTCGTTGTCCACCGGATCCATCGACTCCGGCATCGGTTCCACCGCCACTTCAACCGGCGGTTCCTGAACAATGAAACTGTTCAATGTAGCTTTGTAGCGAGCGCGAATAGACGCAACTCTTTCCTCCGGAGATCGAGCCGCGCACCCAATGACACCTGTCCCGATACTGAACCCAAATCCGCCGACTAGTAGCACGCTGGTTAGAAATCGCTTCATAGTCATCCTCCACTTAATTTACGAGATTCACGTCGAGTACCGCTACAATAAGGGCCACAGACGCCGCAGTATAGCGAATGGTGAGCTATACTGCGTTCTTCGGGTGGACCGGATTTGATTTGGGTGGTTCGTCCAACCGTTCGCAACTTACTCCCTGAGCCTCTCAGACCCGGTAGCAGTCTTCGCTGGGCGTGTTGAAAGAAACGAAATTGTCACGCAAAGTTGTTGCTCTATCTCTTGGTTGTTTGGTGGCAGTGGGTTTCATTGCGACGAAAGATCGCCTGCTACGCGCCTGGCATCTACACAAGATTCCTCGGATTATTCTAGTCAGCTTCGACACCCTGAACCTGCGCTTCGCGGGGCCCTACTCGGACTACGCTGAAGACCTCACTCCAATCCTCGACTCTTTCGCCGCCGCGGGAACCCTTTTTGAGCATGCCTACACCCGGGTCCCAATTACACTGCCGGCACATGCCAGCCTCTTCTCGGGGACTCAACCCGCAGATCTGGGCGTCATGATCAACGGAGACCATGTCAACGACTCGGTAACCCTCCTTGCCGAAGTCCTAAAAGAAGCAGGTTACCGAACAGGTGCTTTCGTCTCCTTGGGTGTGCTCCGTCGAGAGTACAATCTCGCCCAGGGATTCGACCACTATGACGACTCTTTTAAAGGTGGAGTCAAAAGGTGGTACCGGAGAGCAGATGAAATCTATGAAGCCGCCAGTCAATGGATCTCTGCTCAGGGCGATCATCCTTTCTTTGCTTGGATTCACCTCTCGGATCCCCATGAGCCCTATCAAGCGATAGGGGCCTCGGTTGACGCACAGCTCGAATTAGACGGCGCGACGGTGGGCCAATGGAATCTAACCAGCCGAGAGCGTCACGACGTCGTCGTAGAGATACCCCCAGGAGAGCACGAGCTAGCCTGGCGCTCTCTGCGAAAACCACGTCCCGAAGATCTAGGGAAGACTTCGCTTGCCGTAAGATATCTCAACCCTGAACAGCTTGCTTCTTTGGCCATCGACCAGGAAATCGATCTATCGCGAGAGTTCAAGATAAAAAATGGCTGGAGGATGAGGCTGAATAATCTCGAAACCAAGCCCATCCAGCTCCGGCTGGACTTCGATGGCGGAATCCGTGAGCCTCCGATGTCGGAGATTGTCGAGCAGTACAGGCTGGAAGTTACCTACGCGGACCATTACCTCGGTGAGCTTCGCACCCTTCTGAGCGAGCGCAACCTCAACGACAAGACGATGTGGATTTTGGTGTCGGACCACGGCGAAGGTCTTCGCTTTCACGGCGTGATCGGGCACACTACCTTCAACTACGAAGACCAGCTCCGCGTACTGTGGATGATGCAGGGCCCAGGCATCCCCGCCGGCCAGCGCCTCGGCCAGTCACCAGCTCTGCTGGAAGACGTTATGCCTACATTGCTCGATCTAGTAGGAATCAAGAACCCCGAGGGAATGACCGGAGTGTCTCAGGCTCAGTGCATAAAGGGCAACGATTGCCCCGAACGCGGGATCTGGTGGACCTACGGAGCCAGCAACCAACGCGACAAAATTTCGGCTGTCACCGGATTCCAATGGCCGTACAAGTTGATCTGGCACGAGCGCCGCCGTCACGGTTTCTTTAATCTCATCGACGATCCTCATGAGGAAGTCAATCTCGCCAAAAAATTCAAGCGCAAGCGCAGCGTCCGACCTCCAGAATACGGCAGCTTGGGCGCCTACGTTAGGCAACAAAGAGAGATATTGGAGAGCAGAATGCGTAACCGCAACTCACTCCAGCTCGCTCCAGACCAGCGGAAAATGCTCGAGAGCCTCGGTTACCTGGGAGACTTGGGCGACGATGGCTCAGTTGTTGAGCGAGAAGCGAATCCACAGTGAAACAGCCCACCTTGGCGGTCTAACCGGTCGACTCAGGAAACGAACCTCTTCACAATTTCGGCAAAGCCTGCGCCCCCCTCACCGGCAGAAACAAAGGTCGGTAAGAACTGGAGCTCGCTCTCGAAGTCCCTAATGTTCGAGACCGCGAAACTCAGGGGAAAGTACTCGAACATAGGTTCGTCATTGGGAGAATCCCCAACGAAAACACATTGCTCTTTGATCTCTGCCTCACTCAAACCGAACTCATCGTGTAAGAACTTCTTGGTCATAGTGATCTTGTTGTGTTTTCCAAACCAGCCATTGACGTGGATGGAACTGATCTTGGCCTGGGCTCCGTGATCTCGAAAAATGGAAACGATTTTCTGAATTTCATCTTTCGAGAGAGCCGCAACATCTTCGCAGAAATCAATTGCCAAATCGGCGATTCGGCAAAACTGATCGCTGGCGACGGCGGCACCCGGCACCGATCGCAGCACCTCTTCTTGAATGTTCCCCAACCTATCTCTGTTTAATATTCTCTCGTCCTCGTCCTGTGAAAAATGTCTCTTCATTTTTCCTTCGATGTAACGAAAGTAGAACGCTCCGTTCTCACCCACCACCCCATCCACAGGCCAAAATCGGGCGATCATCTCGCACCATCCGGCTGGACGTCCGGTTATCGGTACGACATGAAATCCTTGATTCCAAAGATCCCAGAGCGCTCCATAAGCGCCCAATCCAAGCTTTCCGTGGCTGGTCAGGGTGTCGTCGATGTCGGTAAGTATGAAACGGATCTTAGGATCTCCGGTGAACTCTTCCAAGGACTTCATTGCTCGGCTCCTAGGGTCACTCTTGCTGGAACGGATCTGCGATCTCAACTTCGTCTTGCCGCTCTGAGAATCAAGCTACGGTCTTCTCGGCGAGGTCCTTAGCACCAAGGATCATCTATTATCCCTTGATCGTAGGCGATCGTCTCGATGACACAAAGCGTCGCTGTATTTTCCTCGGAGTCTTGCTCAGCCTCCCATACATGACAGAGCTCGCTTCCCAAACATCCGGGATCGATCTCGTCCACCGGGATACCAGTCTCTTTAGAGAGCTCCTCAGCTGTCGTATCGTTCCAACCCAGTAGCTCGACGGGTACTTCCTCGTGCCGACGGGCTCGACGCAGGCGAAACTTCGCCCAAGGCGCCATCATCGAGGCGGCAGAGCCTGGAGTCGAAGCCCACACCTGAGCGACATGCTTTCCGTGGCTATCGTCTAGCAGCACCGTGAAAAGTCCCCGCTCCAATTCGCGAGGATACTCGCGCTTGCGAAAGCCGTGAGGGTTCCGCGCGAACAAACGGGAGTGCTTGGCCCCTGCCGGCCTCTTGTTCACATTCCTTCTGGCTTTCTTCTTATTGGACACCTCCATCCTCCTATTTGAGAGACGGCGCAGGATGGTTCCTGCGGCGCACTCTTAACAGGACGGATTCTTGATCTTCGATCTTGCCGGCGCGGCACCGACTGTTGAGTTCCTCTATTCTTGCCGGGGCAGATCCCTACTCCGCCTTCGCAGCACTCTCGACGAACTCTTCGACCGCTCGACGAAAGGTCGCCGGATCGATCGCTGGATAACGATAAAGCATAGGCTCGATCTCCACGAAGAAGCGCAGCAACTCGTCCAGATCAACTCGCCCTGCACTCACAATGTGGCTGACATCGCGCAGATCTTTGTCGTGCCCTCGCTCGAGCTTCGCCAAGGATTGAGCGTAGAAATCGTAGTGGAAGAACGACAGCCGCCGAATCTGTCGGATGAATCGGCTGCGCTCTCGCCAGCCCGGTAGCTCGGGGATGAACTGATCGGGAGCGGCCAGCTCGACGTTGATGCCAAGCTCCTCTTTGAGGCGGGGAATGGCCCGTAAGATTTCGTCGGCATCGGGGATCAGCTTGAGGTCGATGTCGATGGTCGACTCGCGCCAGCCTTCGAGCACCGCGGTGGCGCCGCCCGTAAAGTAGACGTGAAC
>JAZFTL010000025.1:0-14937 GCA_036446675.1 Thermoanaerobaculia bacterium | reverse complement strand
GGCAGTGTTCGTCACCAGCTCCCCCGGCTCGACCGCAACCAACACCGAGCCCGGTATCATGCCGCCGTTTTCCCCACCATCCAAATAAACAATGTCGCCGAAGGTCAATCCCAATTTCGCCGTGTAGTACTGTCCAAACGATCTCTGTAGATCAGAGACTCCTCGATCAACTTCGG
This sequence comes from Thermoanaerobaculia bacterium, assembly GCA_036446675.1. GTDB lineage: Bacteria > Acidobacteriota > Thermoanaerobaculia > Multivoradales > JAHEKO01 > JAZFTL01. The sequence continues at coordinate 14,761 of JAZFTL010000025.1, read as the reverse complement.
ATGGAGAAAGATTTGTATACTCCGAACCGATGATTCGATACTCGAAGAGTTCCTCCGGATTCCCAATGTATCCGGTGCAGTGGATGTCGTCTTCACTTCCCAGGGGCACCGGCGCTTTGTGGCTGGCGCTTTCCCAGAGCTTCGGCGGTTCTACCGGCGCTTTAGCATCGTCGATCGAGCCTTGCATCGACATGTCTGCCATCTCGTCTGCAGTCTTGATTTGCAGGCCCAGCACCAAGGGGTCACCTGGATAAATCCAATGCGCATCCAAGATGTACTGGTTGCGCTCCCACAGCTGAGGCCATAAATAGGGATCGTCATGAAATCGCGCGGCTAGATCCCACAGGGTGTCTCCCGATTCGATGATGTATACCTCAACTCCCTCGGGCGGTACAGCCGGTGGGTTCCACGGAGTCCAGTGGTCTCCGGACAGATGTAAGTTGGTGGGTGGCTTATGAGCAACCAGTGGCCCTACCGTCGTCGTTAGCACAACTAGCACGAGCAGAAGGACTGTGCGAAATGGCGTCATTTCCGAACTCCTTTGCGCCTTTTCATCTGCGGAACAGAAGATTGAAATAGTGCGGTTTCCGGTCACTGAAGGTACCTCGTTTCTTTTGACGTGTCAAGCACCTGGTAATAAATTTCATCCAAAATCTTCAAGGTCTGAGAAAGCCCGATTGCTCGGCACTCCAAGGCGCTACCAACCGAAGCTGCTAACACAGTAGTAAGCGAGTCTGAACAATTCAACGATATCCCGCTATGATCCGCTACACATCAGCTTGGCGCATTTCTACTCGCCGTTCTGCCGGCGCTCTTGCGCCATGGTAGCGGCAGCCGTACTGGGAAACCGGCGAATCACCTCATCATATCGAGCTTGCGCGGCTTCGTTCGCACCCAGCTCCACAAGACATCCCGCAAGTTTGAGGATCGCATCCGGCACCTTGTTACCTGTGGGGTAGCGCTCTACGGTCTCTTGAAACGCGGCCAACGCTCCGCGGATATCTCCGCGTGCATACCTGCACTCTCCGATCCAGTACTGAGCGTTATCTGAGAGCTCGTTTTGCGGATAGATTTGGAGAAACCTCCTGAACCCCGATTCCGCATCGACATACCGCGTTTGATGATACAGGGTATAGCCTCGATCATAGAGTGCTTGGGCTTCATCGGAGACCGCACGCTGGTCATCAATTGCTGCTGGGCTGCTATCTGCCACATCATCCTCGCCCGGTGAGTCCCCACTGGGTGCAACCACTACGGGGGGCCCTGCCTCCACACCAGGGCCGGAAGTCCGCGGCTCAATCGTACGGGGAGCAAGATCCGAAGTCTCGACGGAGCCCCGCGACGATACTGCAAGTTCAGGACTCAGCGCAGTGCTGATCTGATGAAGAGATTCTCGCGCTCGACTCCCCTCGGATCCGCCCGGCTCTTCGCTTGGATCTTCCGTGCTGCTACGGTCTCTCAACAAGGCCAGTTCTCGCCGAACTCGATCGAGCTCCACTTGAGCTACCGCTGCCTGCTGCTGCAATTCAAGGACACGCCTTTTGAGCTCACTTAGATCACCGCGATCCGTTGCCCGCGACGGAAGTAACGCACTACTGCAACCCAGCAATGCAATCGATCCAAGCAAGCAGCCGGCTGCAGCGAGAGTGGAACGGTGCCTCATTTCTGCTCCTCCTGAGCCGGAATTTTCTCTAGATATCGGCTCTCTGGAAATTCCTCACGCAACTGCTCAAACGCGGCATCGGCATTTTCCGCCTCGTCGGCGGCAGCGTAGGCTCGAGCCAAGAAGAAGATTGCCTTGTCTCGGGAGTCGTACTCCGGATAAGTATCCAACAACGACTCGAACCTACTGATCGCGGCCGTCATAAGGCGGCGACGATAATTGTAGTGACCAACCAAGAATTCGTGCTCAGCGAGATTGCTCCGCACTCTATTGCTCTGCTCCCGAGCCTTGTCTAGATACTCACTGTCGGGAAACAAGCGAATAAGTTCATCATAGGCCGCCAGAGCCTTCTCGGACGGACTCTGATCTCGATCCGGCTTGCGCATCCGTTCAGCCAAACAGTTGGCGATTTGATACTGCACGTATGCCGCGTTATCCCTGGTAGGAAAACGGTTTTGGAAGTCCCGGTACTTCGCCTCACCCCGAACGAATCCGTCTACTGAGTTGCTTAGAAAGAGGGAGTCCGCGGCTAGTAGTAGGCCTTCACGACCTCCGGCAGAATTCGGCTCAACCTCAAAAGCGTGCGTAAAGTACTCTTGCGCTCGCTGGTACTTCCCGGCCTCCATCAACTTCTTGCCCTCCTGAAGAGCCTCTGCTGACGACAGCCGGAGAATCGGATCTTCCTTCGGGCCGCCGCTCTTACAACCCTGACAGGTCAACAAGAGCAGCGCGGACACGACGCCGATTCCCTTCCTCAGGGACCAAGTCTTCATGGACTCTGGGTTTCCCCGCGCCGCTTGAGATCGATGATTGCTCGCGCTGGATCCGTCGCTCCAAACACGGCAGAGCCCGCCACGCAAATCTCCACGCCGGCAGCTCCGAGCCGGCGAATATTTCCGGCGCCAATACCTCCGTCCATCGCGATTTTCACGGCAAGATTCTCCTTTTCAATGATGGCTCTGAGACGAAGCGCCTTTTTAATCGTGTACGGTAAGAACGGCTGGCCGGCAAAACCGGGATTGACAGACATTAGCAGAACAAAATCGGTCTCCGCCAAAATATCAGCGAGGAACTCAACCGGCGTCGCAGGATTGAGTGCGATTCCAGCACCCACGCCTGCATCACGAATCTGGCGCAACAATCGGTCCAAGTGCCGGGCCGCCTCCCAATGCACCGAAATCATTCGAGCCCCAGCTTCAATGTATTCCCCCAGCAAACGCTCCGGATTCGTCACCATAAGGTGCACATCCAGCGGTATGTCGGTCTTCTTGACCAGCGCTTGAACAACCGGAAGGCCGATTGACAGATTCGGCACGAAGTGGCCATCCATCACGTCGATGTGTAGGAAATCTGCCCGACCACGACCGCAAATCTCCAGCGCCCCAGCGAGATCTGCCAGATCAGATGCCAAGAGAGAGGGCGCGATCAACACTATTAATACTCCAACCTGCCTTCGCTACTTGCTACCACGAGCGAGATAATGTCCCGGCGCCTTAGAGGATGCCCCGGCAATGGGTACTGTCGCAGGACAACTCCTGCGGCGACACCTTCATATGGATCGAATTTTACGGTACCTAGGCGGAAGCCTCTACGTTCGAAGAAATTCCTCACCACGAGGAAATTTCGATAGGTCAAGTCGGGCATAAGAAAGGTGGCCCCCCGGTCCTCCTTCGATAAAAACAGGTCGACGGATTCGCCGACTCCGACTCGACTACCCCGGCGCGGCCTCTGCTGGACGACTGTGCCGCTCTCGGCCCCAATGCTATACAGATTCGCGATCTGCCCGACAACAAGTCCCAGCGAAGAGAGGGAAACTTGAACCGCTTGAAGAGCACTCCCTGCAAGGTCCGGCACTTCCACGAGCTGCTGCCCTAATGAAAGACTCAAATGAACAGAACTCCCCCTCTTCACAAGGCTACCTGGCCCAGGAGATTGCAAAACAACATGATTGACTGGAACCTTTTCGTCATATCTGGCGCTCTCGCTCTTCAGGCGAGGCACCAGCCCTTGATCGACTAGAATCGCCGCTGATTCGATCTCAGAGAGCCCCATTACCTCCGGTACCGTTGTGACCCCACGGCGAACGAACAGAGTGAATGACAGATAACCTGCAACGCCGAACAGAATCAGCATCAGAAATAGGTAGGATAAGCGACGGATCGCACCGAGCACTTTCGCCATCATCGCGGGGAGTCTAGCAGTGTCCATGCGGCCCTCGCCACACTGCTCCGCGTCGCAGTTTGTGTGGGATGATAGATTGATATGATTCGACACTATTTCGGCGCCCATGTCTCTATCGCAGGAGGTATCGACAAGGCGATCCAGCGTGGCGAGGAACTGAGTTGTAACACCCTCCAGGTATTTGTCAAGAATGCCAGCCAGTGGCGTGCCCAACCAATGGACAAGGCCGTTGTGGCTCGCTTTCGCTTGGCCCACGGCAACAGCTCTATCGGCCCGATTGTGGCTCACGCCTCCTACCTGATTAACCTCGCAGGAACAGACGAGACCAAACTAGAGCTGTCGTGCAACGCCCTGGTCGACGAACTGGAACGTTGCACTCTTCTGGAGATTCCCTATCTCGTGGTTCACCCAGGTGCTCATCTCGGCGCAGGTGAAGAAGCGGGCATTCTACAGATTTCGAAGTCTCTGAAACGCTGCCTTGCCAGGCTACCCCTGTCCCCGGTTCGGGTTCTTCTCGAGAACACGGCGGGGCAAGGTAGCGTACTCGGCTATCGCCTCGAGCACTTGGCCGCAGTGATCAATCTGTGCGAAGGATTCAGCGAGAGGCTGGGGGTATGTGTCGACACCTGCCACGCTTTCGCAGCGGGGTACCCGATTCACCAGAAAGAGGGATACGAGGTTTTCTGGAGACAACTCCACGACACTCTGGGTGCTGGCACGGTGTGCTGCATCCACTTGAATGACTCCAAGAAGGCGTTCGATTCCCGACGCGATCGACACGCCAACTTGGGCGAAGGAGAGATCGGACTCGACTGTTTCCGTCGGCTGGTCACAGATTCACGGATCGCTGAGATTCCGATGATCCTAGAAACGCCCACCGGGGCAGACGGCGAAGGCCACCGCCGGGACCTCGAGCTACTGCGGTCGTTCTCTTAATTAACCCAGAGATCGACCAAACGATTGATGATACTGCGGGGATACTGCGCCGTTGAAGCAGGGAGGCCTTTGATCAGTTTCATGATTGTCGGCATAGCTTCGGCTACCGATTCCACCGGGTTCGATAACCAAAGAACTTTCTGATACCGATCAACGACGACCAAACCCGGCGGGGCGACTCCCTCTTCGGGAACAACAACACCGTACGCAGCTGAAAACTTTCGGTCGTCTCTAAGTAGAGGAAAGTTGAGGCCGAGTTCTCGCTGAAGCTCTTTGAGAACGTTGACCTTTTGGGGCGAAATAGCCATCGCCTTGGCCTGGGACTTCTTCAGGTCATCGCGAGCCTGCGAAAGAGCCCGCAGATCCGCCTTGCACCTCTCGAGCTGCCCTTCGGCGTCCGGCGAGAAAAAATAAAGCAGCACCGCCGTCCGCGGCGCCTCGTCTCGCAGCATCAGCAGGACATCTTCCGTCGAACTCAAATCAAAATTCGGAGCCACATCTCCGATCGCAAGCGCTCTAGCCATTCTCAGTCCCTCACTCTTGGATCGCTTCGCCTACGTCCATTGACCGCTAAGATCCCGGCAGCAGGCCCGCGGGAATATTCTTCGACAGATCAAAATATAGCACCATCACCATCAGCGCTATGATCATTAACGTACCAACCTGATTAATCCGTTCTTTGACCTTGAACGAAAGGTCCCGCCGACGGGTGCTCTCGATGGCCAAAATGAAGATTTGGCCGCCATCAAGCACCGGTATCGGCAGAAGATTCAAAATCGCGATACTAATACTGAGCAGACCCATCAATCGAATCAAGTCCTTGAGTCCACTTCTGGCGGCGGCGCCACTCAGAGCGGCAATCTCGATCGGGCCGGAGAGCGCACTCTTCGCCGCCAGCTGCCCACTAAGAATTTTTCCCAGTACCATAAAAGTTTGGCGGGTTATTTGCATATTGAAACGCACACTCTCGACCAGTGCTCTGGCTGGACCGAATTTCTGAAAGTATCCCAAGCGAACGCCGATTCGACCGACCCCACCTTCATCGCGGGGAGTCACCAGGAGGTCGATGGGCCGGTCATCGCGAAGCACTTCAACCACGACTTCTTGACCGGCGTTCTTCTCGATCAGCGAGACAAACTCCTCACCCGAAAGGAGCGGGCGTCCATTCAATGCGCGCATTTGGTCGCCCGTAGCAAACCCCGCCGCTTCCGCTGGACTGTCAACCAGAACTTCACTGACTCTCGGCAGCATCTTGGGAAAGATCCCGGCGTCGCCGAATTCATATTTTGGAACTCGAGAGGGAGTCAAGACGACCTGTCGCTCGTCTCCGTCGCGTTCAACCAGCATTCGGATAGCGGTCTCTGGGCTCGTGAGAATCGCGAATTGGATCTCATCCCACCGCGAGATTTTCTTACCCGACAGACTTAAGATCTCGTCGCCAGGCAACAGACCGGCCTCCTCACCGGGTGAGCCCTCGATCACGGTACCGACGATCGGAGGATTGTTTGGCAAAGCCGAAATTTCTATGCCTGCCATAAAGACGATGGCAATCAACAAAATCGCCAAAATGACATTCATTGCCGGACCGGCCAGGAAGACCAAGACGCGCTGCCAGCGCGGTCGATTCAGAAACTCTCGCGGATCATCGCTCACCTCAGAGGGATCTTCGCCGCCCAACTGAACGTAGCCACCCAACGGAATAAGTGCCACTTTGTATTCCGTTTCGCCGCGGCGAAAGCCGAAGAGCCGCTTGCCGAAGCCTAGGGAAAAGGCCAGCACCTTCATGCCGAAGGCCTTTGCAACGATGAGATGTCCAGCCTCGTGCACGAAGATAATGATGCCGAGAGCGATCATAAAAGCAAGCGCGTTTCCTGCGATATCAATCATGTCGTAGTCCAATCCAAATTATTCAATGAGAAGAAGAACAGACTGCAATGCCCGTGCCGACTCTATCGAGAATTCACTCCGTCCGCACCCAACCACCTCACCGGCACCTCCACGATCATGGTTTCAGGACTTCGCGAGCTTGCTCCCGACTCCATTGGTCCCAACCCAAAGCTTCCTCTAGCGAATCGACCGGCGCTGCCTGGTGCCTTTCCAGAACAGCCTCTACGGTATTTACGATTTCAGGGAAGGCGATCTCGTCCTGTAGAAATTTTTCCACCGCGACTTCGTTCGCCGCGTTGAAAACGGCTGGACCGCTGTCTGTCTTGCCCAGAGCTTGTCGCGCCAAATGGATACTACGGAATTTAGTTTCATCCAAAGACTCGAAATCGAGTCGACCGACCTCGCTAAGCCGCAGCTGCTCGAAGCCGTTGCCCCAGCGCTCTGGATAGGAAAGCGCATACTGAATGGGAATGACCATATCGTTTGCCGCCAATTGGGCAATCCAAGAACCATCACAGTATTCGACAAACGAGTGCACGATGGACTGTGGATGAATCAGGACGTCGACCTGCTCCGGAGGAAAGGAGAAGAGATAGCACGCCTCGATCAACTCCAGCCCCTTGTTCATGAGGGTCGCAGAGTCGATCGTGATCTTAGCGCCCATTTCCCAGGTTGGGTGCCGCAACGCTTCCTCCGGGCGAATGCTTCCCCAGGTAGAGAAATCTCGGGTTCGAAACGGCCCCCCAGAGGCGGTCAGAACAAGGCGCTTGACCTCGCCTCTCGAGCCGCACCGCAGGGCCTGGTGCAAAGCCGCATGCTCGCTGTCGATCGGAATGATCTGCCCTCCAGAGAGTGTTGCAATTTCGTTGAGCAGGCGCCCTGCGACAACCATCGATTCCTTATTCGCCAGAGCTACACTCTTGCCCGCCTCGAGGGCGGCGTAGACCGGCGGCAGACCGGCCGCTCCCACTACCGCTGCCACGACCTGGTCGACCTCGGAATGCGTCGCGATCTCCGTGAGAGCCTGGTCGCCACATAGGACTTCGAGTCCGTCGGGAAACTCCTGAAGCAGAACCTGAGAACAGACCTTGTCGACAACCGCGACCTGCAGCGGCTTGAATTCGCGAACTTGCTCGATCAGGATCGCCGGACTCGAGCCGTAGGCCGCCAAGGAATGAACGATCAACCGCTCCGGGTGCTGGCGCACCACTTCGAGGACACTCCTGCCGATCGAGCCGGTTGAACCCAATATGGCGAGACGTCTCACTAGCTCACGTCCTCAAGTAGAGCGATCACGTAGACACCCACTCCGAACACCGGAGCAGCAAAAAAGAGGGCGTCGAAGCGATCCAGGATTCCACCATGGCCCGGTAGAAGCGTTCCGGAGTCCTTTACTCCGGCTCCACGTTTGAGCATCGATTCCACGAGATCACCAAGCTGGGCGACCACACCGGTAACGGCCACCAAAATCAGGAGAGCCAAACCGGTCTTCGCTGAGTAGAATTCCCTCCAGACAAGCGCTGCCGCAAGGGCGCCGACAAGGCTGGCTACAGCTCCTTCCCAGCTCTTGTTTGGGCTAATCGTAGGGGCGAGTTTATGTTTGCCGAGTTTCGATCCCACGACGAAAGCCGCCGAGTCGCCTGCCCAAACTACCGCAAGCAGAAGCAGAAGAAGCCAGGGATCGGTTGCTTGCAGATAACAGAGGCTTACCGCGGGCAAGACGAGATAAGGCACCCCAAAGCAAAGGCTCCCCAGCGCGCCCATCGCGTCTTTGACGGGAATCCGTGCGAGAAGAATCCACGAAGCCGCCACGATAGCAATGCAGATCAGCCCGCTGAATCCAATCAGCCGAGCCACGGCGACAAAGTCTGCCGAGAGCCACAGACTCGAGTGATCGAGAACCCACCAGGGCATTAGCGAGGCCGTAACCAACGGAACCGCGACATAGAGAAACGCTAAGACTCGCTTGGAAGTCCAGGTCTGCGCTAGGCGCACATACTCGACCACAGCCAGTTCAGCTATGACCAGAATCAGCAGGAGGAACCAGGTCGCCGGCAAGCGGAAGACCGCCCACAGAGCCAGGGGGATGCCGATCGCCGCCGTAAGAACCCGCTTCATAGCAAAACGATATAGATTTAGGAGAGTTGGCTTGATTTGGAGCTGGACTCCGGATTTGAATCGGACTCTGTGGTCGCTCCCCGCTTGACACCCCCGTAGCGTCGATCTCTAGCCTGATACTCGAGAAGACCCTTGAGCAGCTCACCTCGATCGAAGTCCGGCCATAGGGTCTCGGTGACCCAAATCTCGGAATAAGCGATCTGCCAGAGTAGAAAATTACTGACCCGAAATTCTCCGGAAGTCCGAATCAATAGATCTGGGTCGGGCTGGCCCGAGGTGTAGAGGTATTTGCCCATTGTCTCTTCGTTGATATCAGTACCTTTGCCGTTGGCCCAGTCGGATACAATGCGCCTGCAAGCATCGACGATCTCGCAGCGGCCTGAATAATTCAATCCGATATTGAGACACATTCCGGGGCAGTCTTTGGTCGCCTCGAGTCCTCGGTTTATCTCCCGCACCACGGACGGCTCAAAATCGTGCCACCTCCCCAAGATATTCAGGCGGATGTCGTTGCGCATCAAAGTGTCCAGCTCATTGCGAAGAAACTCCTTCAGAAGATTCATCAGCATCCAGATTTCATGCTTGGGTCGCTTCCAGTTCTCCACCGAAAAAGCGTAGAGAGTCAGCACCTCCATTTCTAGAGCTGCACACGTTTCGACGGTCTCTCGCACCGCCTTCACTCCAGCTCGATGCCCTTCGACCCTCGGCAGAGAGTGGCCCTGCGCCCAACGTCCGTTGCCGTCCATAATAATGGCTACATGTCGCGGCAGATTGGCGAGATCGAGCCGTTGCAACAGCGGCTTTTCCCTAGTCCAGGTAGTTTCTAGTTGCTTTAGATCGATCATCGCTAAGACCTTATAATTTAGCACATGAGGTGCTACGGCCCGCTACGAAAGATCATATTCCCGCCGGATAGATCACTCGATGAAGGCTCAAGCCCTGGGGCGGCGCTGTCGGTCCTGCAGCGCTCCGCTCGCCCCCGGCCAAGAGGTGTTTCAAGCTGTCTGCCGGTCTTCGCATGAGCCCGATCTCGAGCAATGTCCCAACAATGCACCGAACCATTCCTCTCAGGAAACCGTTGCCCACGATCTTCAACACGACTTCTTCGCCGCAGCCAACGTCGCGACCGGCCGTCCAGTCAACGGAGTAAATGCTCCGCCGAGGATCCAGGTGACTGCCACCGGACCGCGCAAACGCTGAGAAATCATGCTCGCCAAGTAAACACCGGCTGGCCGCCTTGGCGACTTCGAGATCGAGTCTGGGATCAATCCTAACTCCGAATCGAGCCTCGAGAGGTGACAGGACATCAGCCCGAATCAGACGATATCTGTACTCTTTGGCTGTTGCAGACTTGCGGGCGTGGAAGTCATCACCGACTTGCTGGGCCCGCAGTACCCGAATATCCTCAGGTAAACATTGATTCGTTCCATACACGAGTCCGCTGATGGAAAAGTCCTGCTCCAAGGCCAGGTGGACCACTTGCCCGCGAGCATGCACTCCTTTGTCAGTGCGGCTGGCACCTTGGATTCGAACCTCATGTCCGACTACTTCACCAAGCGCCCCCTCGACCACCTCTTGGACCGCCAAAGCGTTGGCCTGTCGTTGCCAGCCGGCGTAATTCCTGCCGCAATAGGACAGGGTCAATTGATAGACCATCGGGGATACCAGTAGTGCATGCATACGAATGGAACCCAGATCGCAACATAGATCCAGGGCCACAAATCAATGGCGAAGAGCATCGGCACATAGGAGAGCATCACGAGACCAGAAAGTAACATCCATGGAGGATGTCTTAACAGGGCGGCCCAAGGCAACACCCATAGCAGATACCAGGGATATACCGTGGCCGAGCACAAAAGTGTCCAGCCAAATATCTGCGCCGTTCCCAGCACGAGTTCCGAACGTCGGCTCAGCACCGCAATCACCGTCAGCAGCAGCAGAGCTAGAACCACCTTTGCAATGAACTGTGGATAGATCACAGCGTAGAGCCGACTCGAGTTCGGAAAATCAACCACACCAGCCCGGAATTGATCTAGGCCGGCTGCCAATAATCGGGGAGTCTCGAGGAAGTCGAGACTCCGCCACAACGGTTCAAACAACGGCCCGTTAAACTCCCAGGAAACGCCGTACGCTACGAGACCAGTCGGCACCCCCCCTGTCGTCAGGAAGACCGGACCCAACACGATGAGAACTACACCGCCAACAATCATCACGAATCTCCATGGTCGGCCGCTCACTCTGGCCCATAACGGAACAGTGGTGAGCGGAACAATCTTGGCGAGCACTCCGGCCGCTGCCGCCAATCCAGCGCCCAGGAGTCGGGGTGAGCGATCCATTAGGCACACCACGGCCGTAATAGTTGCTGCGACCGCAAGAGCATCGACGTGCCCCATGCCTGCTACTTCGAAAGTCGTCAATGGATTCCAGGAATACCATATTGTTCGGGAAACCGGAATACCCATTCGCCTCGCCAAGACCACAAGAAGCCAGCAAGTCACCAAATCGATGACGCAGAGTGCCCCTTTGATGACAAGCTGCGGTGCAGGCATTCGAGACGCTACAGCGAATAGCGACAGCGCTAGCGGCGGATAGAGTGTGGGAATTGTCTTATGATCCATGCTTTCCCAAAGATCGTCGCGAAGAATCTCCAATTCCGCCGAATCGGGAGAGAGTCGATAGGGGTTGAAGCCCGCCGCAGTGACGCGACCATCCCACTCATATCTCAAGATGTCATTGGAGAGCGACGGAGGAAGTGGCAGCAGCAGCAGACGCAAGAGAGCTGCGACGAGTAAGATACCCGGAACCGACGGCCTCACAGTCCGACGAAGACTTCGATCCGCGATCAAGAGACCTAGAAATGCCACAAAAAAGCATCCAAGCGTCGCCGCCGGGCGAGCCGCAAGATCAAAGTTCACCAGCAACGCAACGTGAGCGGCGACCAACGGAAGGGCCACGGCCAACAGTCGCAGGACGCGCAGAAAATCAGGAGAGGAGCTAAATGGAGTCAACTTTTCCCCAACTGTTTCTCGCTCTCTACTACGTGATACTCGGATGCTTGGCTTTCTTCGGTCTGCACCGTATCGTCTTGCTACTACTGTACTATCGATCGGAGAGAAAGGGCGAGACCACTCCTACGCCGCCTGATCATTGGCCTTGCGTTACCGTACAACTCCCGCTTTATAACGAGATGTACGTTGCTACGCGTCTCATAGACTCGGTCTGCCAAATCTCCTATCCGCGAGACAAGCTCGAAATCCAGGTTCTGGACGACTCTTCCGACGAGACATCAGAGATCGTGGCGGCAGCTGTGGCACGGTATCGAGATCTCGGATTTGATATTCATCACCTGCACCGAACAGTCCGGACGGGATTCAAGGCCGGCGCTCTGGAAGAAGGGCTACAGCAAGCTCAGGGGAGTTTAATTGCGGTCTTCGACGCTGATTTCGTTCCACCCCAAGAATTCTTGCTTCAAACCGTGCCGCATTTCTGCGACGCTCAAATCGGCATGGTCCAGGCCCGCTGGGATCACATCAATCGCGACTACTCACTCTTGACTCAAATTCAGGCAATCTTTCTAGATGGCCATTTCGTGATTGAACACGCTGCCAGAAATTGGAGTGGGCGATTTTTCAACTTCAACGGCACCGCCGGCATTTGGCGGCGTAAAGCTATCGAAGACGCCGGAGGTTGGGAGCATGACACCCTCACTGAAGACCTGGATCTTTCCTATCGAGCCCAACTCGCCGGTTGGAAATTTCTTTTTCTCTCAGAACTCAAGGCTCCCGCCGAGCTACCCGTAGACATCAACGCCTTCAAACGACAACAGTTCCGCTGGGCCAAGGGCTCCATCCAAGTCGCGCGTAAGCTGCTCGGCAGAATACTTCGGGCTCCTATCCCCTGGAAGGTCAAGGCGGAAGCCTTTATTCATCTAACCAACAACGTCAGCTATCTGCTCATGGTGCTGCTGTCCATCGCTATATTCCCCGCGATGATACTCAGGCGCGGCACTGATGCTCGCATGTTGCTGCTGGTTGATTTGCCTCTGTTCCTCGGCGCAACCGCATCAGTTCTACTGTTCTATCTGTGTAGCCAGTTTGCAGTAGGGAGCGGTTGGCGTCGTCTTCGCTACCTTCCCGCTGTGATGGGTCTTGGAATCGGCCTAGCGGTGAATAACGCCGGAGCTGTTGTTCAAGGTCTTTTTCAGAACGGCGGGGTTTTCGAGAGAACTCCAAAGTATCGAATCGAGACTGCGGACGATGCCTGGAGACTCAAGCGTTACAAGGTCAAGCGTAACGTGTCTTGGTGGCTCGAGGGTCTATTCGCCACCTTCTTCGCGACCTGCTTCGTGCTGGCTTGGAGATGGGGCCTCTGGCTTTCTCTGCCATTCCTTTTTCTGTTCCTACAAGGCTACAGTTACATATTTCTGCTGTCCTTCAGTGGCCGGAAGAGAGCTCTGCGCCACAAGTCTCCTCAACCGGCACCTCAGTCTGCTAACAGCGTCGCCTCCAAGTGACAAGGGTGGCCGCCACCGAGTCCTCGCTGCATTTGCTCCAGCTGAGGCCGGCTCGTCCTGCGGATGCTACTCTTCTCGCCAGATGGCGTACAGAGCCCGCAGTGGCTGAATTTCAGCCACTACCCGATGTTCCCGTCGACCAGATGGTGGCCTATTTGGCACCTCAGGATTGGGACAAGTTCTCACACGGAGAACAGGAGAGGTTTCAATGGATTATTCTCGCCGCCAATGAGGCCGCCGGTTGGATAAGTCTGATCGTCACATCGTGGGATCATGGTCTCGCTGAAATCGGGTACTCCCTTGCCACACCATTCCAACGTAAACGACTCATGCCGCAGGCACTTCATTTGGCTCTTGTCGAGATATTTCTGAGAACGTCTTTAGAAAGGGTGGAAGCTCGATGCGCCATTGAGAACGAGGGCTCCTGGAAGGTTCTCGAGGTCACCGGATTTCGGCGCGAGGGGCTCTTGAAAGGGTACTTCGCACTAAACGGCAAGCGAGTCGACAACTATCTCTATGCCATCTTGCGTGACGAGTTCATACCTTAGATCGCGGCGCTCAAGCGAAAGGGTGGTCGATCGGACCCGCGGACTGCAGAAGAAGAATCGCTCGGTCTTGTGTCCCCAGGACAGGCACGGTCCTTGATCTGACCCGTGACCAGACGGATATACTCGCTTTATGAATTTGCTGCAACTCGAGTCCCGCCTCAAAGAGGCACTGGCCTCAACAGATGAACGGCTGCTCACTGCCTATTTGTTCGGCAGTATGGCGCGCGGCACGGACTCGTCCAACAGCGACATCGATGTTGGAGTCCTTTTGCGAACGGCGCCTTCTGGTGCTCTCGACGATATCCGCTTTGAGCTCGAAGGCGATCTCGAACGGATCCTGGGGCGAAGAACTCAGGCTATCGTTCTGAACAACGCTCCACCCGATCTTGTGCATCGGGTGCTACGCGATGGTCGGCTACTTTTGGATCGAGACTCTGTGGCGCGGATCCGGTTCGAGGTCCGAGCCCGCAACGAGTACTTCGATCTCCTTCCAATTCTCAAGCGGTATCGTCGACGCGAGCTGGCTGCACCATGACGGATCCGGAGCTACTGGCCAAGAAACTGGCCTTCATCGAGACTTGCGTCGCCCAGCTTCGGCGTCTCGCGCGTCCCGAGATGATCAGCACCGACATCCGCGAGGAGCGATTCGTCGAACACACGCTGCAGATTGCCATCCAGGCCGCCCAGGACGTGGCCTCCCATATCACCTCCGACGAGCGCTTGGGAGAGCCACGCACCAATCGAGAACTATTCGATCTGCTCGTCCGCGCCGGTTGGCTTACCGAGTCGGAAGCCGCTCCCCTCAGAAACATGGTGGGCTTCAGGAATATCCTCGTCCACGGCTATGGCGACATCGATCTGTCGGTGGTGCGGGACGTGCTGGAGAACCATCTAGATGATCTTCTCCATTTCGTG
>JAZFTL010000024.1:0-4531 GCA_036446675.1 Thermoanaerobaculia bacterium | reverse complement strand
GCTCGATTGATTTCATCGGCGAGCACCAAGTTACTGAATAGAGGCCCGGTTTTGACCACGAAATCAAGATGTTGAGGACGGTAGATTTCGGTACCGATGAGATCAGCTGGAAGTAGATCCGGAGTAAACTGAATTCGAGAGAATCCCGTTTGGATCGAGTCCGCAATCGCCTTCACTGCGGTGGTCTTGGCGAGTCCAGGAACACCCTCGATCAGGATGTGGCCGTCGGCGATCAGCGCCAACAAAATCCGATCGATCATGTAACTCTGGCCCACAATCACCTTGCCTACTTCGGCTCTCAGGCGATTTAGCTTCTCGGTCTGCGCCTCGATTGCAGGCGCTAAATCCTGTGCGATGGTGCTCATGTCCTCTCCTTCTCGGCACCTCTGCCGTGCTTCGACCCAGCCGCGAGGCTAGGAAGTGTTTCTAAGTTTTAGATTGTCTCTAGCAGCGGCCTCGCTGTCCGGCCGCAACTCGGCTATTTGCCTCTCAATACGACGCTGCCAGAGATCGATCTCACCCGAAGCCGGCGCCTCTCCGCCATAGCGGGCTCTTTCCACCAGAGATTCCCAATGGGGTTCCAGGTCGTGGTCCTCCCCGACGAGCTCGAGCTCGATCTCACCGAATATCAGGATCGCTTCTGTGGGCAGGCCTTTCAGTCGTAGCGCGGTGGCCTCGTCATATCGAGATTTCAGTCGCTGATGCGGTAGCTCACTCGCCATCGTAGAGCGACCAGCCCTGGCGCGAACCCGTCGAAGTCCAAGAAATCCGAGAATCCCCGCACCCACCGAACCACCCGCAAGAAACGTCATCTGCTGCTTTGACAGACCCAAGACTCGCCTTGGATGAACGGTGATTTCAGGCCCGACCAACCGACTGGCCTGAGGCGATGCCTCGAACTGAGGAATATAGCGAAGTTCAATCGGGTCTAATGAGTAAACACCGGGTGCGCTCGCTAGCAAGGAAATCGCATACGTCAAGACATTCCGACCGTCGCGACTCGAAGTCGAAGCCGTCACGCGCTGTTGAATGATTTCCTCGGGCAGGTGGACCACCGGGGGCTGCAAGAGATAGTCGTTAATTCGACCAGCCCATTGAACTGCAATTTCGAGTTCGAACAACTCGCCGACTTCAGGAGCATCGTCGCTAAGCCTCCATCGACCCGTCGGAGGCTGCTGGACAGTCGCCAGTTGAACCGGCGCAGACGCGCCGAATGAAGCGTCGAGGTTCTTGCCCGGGGAAATCGACTGCTGTAGTGAGTCGATCATCGGCAAGAGTCGAGTCCAATCCCTGGCCCCTCGCGAAATTGCCTGAATTCGCCCCAGAGGGTCGATGATGTACGTCAGGGGAATACTCGACGCCCTGTAGTCTGCTCCTACCCTGCCGGTCTCGTCGGAAAAATTCGGGAAGCTCAGGTCAAGCTCCTCGACGAAGGCATCTGCTGCCGCTCGACTCGAATCCAGCGACACACCAACGACTGCGAGGCCGGTCTCCGCGCGCTGTTGATGAACCCGCTCTAAACTCGGCAGTTCGGCGCGACAGGGGCCGCACCAGGTCGCCCAGAAGGTAAGGACAATCCAGTCTCCTCCGAAGTCGGACAATGAGCCGGCAGGCCCTTGCAACATCGGCAGAGAAAAGTCCGGAGCAAGAGCAAGCTCGGGCGTCGGCCGCAGGCCGTACTGCTCGAAAAGTCGCCTCAGCTCCGTTTCTGCGGAGGCCGACGCACCAATGAGCACGCTTAGCGCCAGGGCTGAGAAAACGGATCTGGACATGTAGTGGTCGTCTGGTCTCAAGGCCTAGCGGCCCGTCAGTTTTCGATTGAAGATCGCCTCAACTCCGACAGACTCGATTCAGAGGCACTTTCGGCCTCATCCATGCGCCAAAATGACAGTCACGAGCAGTTCTTTCGAGCCTCTCAGGGCATCGCCCGAGCCCTTCAACTGCAATGAAGCAAGGGGCGTACCAGTCGACCGGCTACTGCCGAGTTACTTGGCGAGGAGTACGGGAAGCGTGCTGACGAAATCTCTGATTTCATCACGCACTCGCCGGTAATGCCCCCGCGCCTCCACGTCCGTGCTTGCCCGATCGGCCAGATGGGGTGGATCGTCAAAGTTCTGATGAATCATCTTTGCGTCACCGGGAAAGATCGGGCAATTTTGGTGGGCACGATCGCAGACGGTTACGACCGCATCGAATCCATGGTGCAACAGATCGTCGAGCACCTTCGAAGAACTGTCCGAAATGTCGACCCCGGACTCGGCCATCACCTCAACCGCTATCGGATCAAGGCCGTACGCTTCGATGCCGGCCGAAAAGGCCTCCATGGCGCCCCCAAGCAGGGTGTTAGCCCATCCCTCCGCCATCTGGCTGCGACAGGCGTTCCCGGTGCACAGGAACAGAACCTTCAGTTTAGAAGACATCTCAGATAATCAAGCGCACTCCTCCTAACTCTGCCAGACCGTAGAGAAAATGATCTCCCGGCGACCCGATAAACATGAAGTTCATCGGAATATCCCATCTCTTCGACAGGTCTTCGATCGTCTCCGGGCAGAAGTCGCCGTAAATCACAACATACTCGATATCGATCTTAGGGTACGCCTGATCCAAGAACTCGAGCTCCTTGCTCAGAGCGGGGGGTATCTCGGAGTCGTCTTTCACGACTGTCACGATCTTGATCCGATTGGTGTGCTCGTTTCTTCCCACATACAGCATCGCCTGATTCAGGTTGGCAATGCTGTCACCTCGAGTAAAAAAGACCATCTGCTGCGAGCTGATATCGTCGATCCTTTGTTGAATCGACTCGGTGCTTTTGGTCGTCCAGCCGGCTAGCTTTTCGCTCACGGCCCGCACCGTGAATAGACTCGCCTTGAGCAACCCGATCCGCCCGAGCATGATCAAAACCACGAGTACGGTGGGAACAAAATAGTACAAGAAGACTTTGAAATAGGCGGGATTCGCGATGATATTGCCGGCCAAGGCAGCTAAGACCGCCGCGATGCCAACAACTACGGCAGGCCACGAGGCATGGGTCGGACGGGGCAGACGGGCTCGCCGAATTTTGAGGAGAATGTTGCCGACTCCAAAGAGCGCCATCACTGCGAGGAAGGAGATCGTGTAGACGCCCGCCAGGGCTCCGAGTTCCCCTCGCGTCAACAGCAATACCGACAAGCTCAACAAGAAGAACCCGACGACTATTCGGTAGGGAGTGCCGCGACGATTCACCTTCAGAAAGAATTGTGGCAGTCCGCGATCGAGCGTCAACCTCCGAATGAGCCCCGTCACCCCAACGTACGATGTCAAGACGGCTCCACTCAGAACCAGAGCCGCCTCGACGGAAATGACCCACGCCAGCCAGCGACCGCCGACGACGAATCCCATGTGGGAGAGGAGAGCTTCTTGATGGTTCGCCACATCGGGGATAGGAATCAGGGCAAGGGCCAATAGAGCCATGGTGGGATTAAAGAAACTCACCGCGTACCACATATTCTTCAGGGTTTTGGGGAATACTCCTTCCGCCTGCTCTTCTACAAAATTGGATGAACTCTCGAAACCGGAGATACCCAACATGGCGGCCGCAAAACCGAAGAACAGAGCTCTACCGATGCCGCCCTCTACTGGAATCGCAAAGTTCGCCGCCGCGACTCCGACCCCATGGTTCAAAATCCACAGTCCACCCAAGAGAACCAAGAGGCTCAGACTTGCCAGGTGGGTAAGAAAAATAAAAACCGCTACCCTCGCAGACTCTCCAATCCCGACGATCGTCAGGATCATGAAACCAAACAGCAGCAAGGCCGTCGCCGGAATTACCGCCAGACCGTGCCACAGTGAGTGCACATAGTGCATCGCCTCGCTCGCCGAGATCACCGCTGTCGCCATGTATGAGAGCAACGTCAGACATGCCGCAAGCGACGCGATGCGCTTGCTGGTGGTATTGAGAAGAGCGTTGTAGGCACCGCCATTCAGCGGCAATGCCCCTACGACCTCCGCATAGATCTTGCGAAACAGAAACAGCACCGCCGCGACCATCAGGAGAGATATCCAGGCGTATTTACCGGCCTGCATGATCGCCAGTGCCGAGACGTAGAGGCATGACGAGGTAATGTCGTTGCCGCAGATTGCGGTAGCCTGCAGCTCGGTCAGTCCGCCATGACGGTGCTCGGTAATATGGTCAGTCATGCGCCGCAAATGATCTCAGATAAGTGACCGAAGAGTCGAGTCGATTTCCCGATCGACTGGACGACGCCCGGTAGATCCGAAGTTCGATTCGAGAGCGTCGATCAGCTCACCCGGGTCATTAAAGGCCGTCAGGTCCATCGGATCGATTCAAGACCTCGGTCAGCAGGTCCAGCGAAATATTCGCCCCGCAGAGCACCACCACTACCCGGCGGTTCTTGAATCTGTCCGATTCCTTCAGCAAGGCCGCAACCGGAACGGCTGCTGCCCCCTCGATGAGCATACGGTGTTTATTCAGGATCAGCCGAAGAGCAGCTTCGATCTCGACTTCAGATACGAGAATGTGGTGATCGATCAG
>JAZFTL010000023.1:0-2384 GCA_036446675.1 Thermoanaerobaculia bacterium | reverse complement strand
AGAGGTCGGCCGACCGTTCTCATTCGAGGAAGCTGCGAAATTCGCCCGTCGGTTGGTTGAGACCCTGCTCGAGTCTAAGATTCCAAAGGGCTTACTGCTGAATGTCAACTTGCCCGCCGGTGACATTAAAGGGGTCAGGCTGACCAAGCTCGGAAAACGGATCTACAAGCAGTCGGTTATCGAGAAAATCGACCCCCGCGGACGCAAGTATTTTTGGATCGCCGGCACCCCGGTGTGGGAGAAAGAAGACGGTACAGACCAGGCCGCAGTCGCTGCCGGGTACGTATCGGTGACGCCGTTGCACCTGGATCTGACCGATTATGGAAGTATGGAGTTGTACGCCGAGCTGCGCGAAAGCCTCAATAACCTTGCTTCGAGCGTCGCACCTTGAACCACCAGCAGGACTTACGTCGTCAGCGTATGGTGCGTGAGCTCGAGAAGAAACACGGGATTAGTGATCCCCGAGTCCTCGAAGCTCTGCTGCGGGTTCCACGCCATCTTTTTGTGCCGGAAGATTGGCGACGTCAGGCCTACACGGAATTTGCTCTGCCGATAGGAGCGTCGCAAACGATCTCCCATCCGTCCGTTGTGGCTCGGATGACGCAAATGCTGGAGGTTGGGGACGATCATGCGGTGCTCGAGATTGGGACAGGATCGGGCTATCAGACCGCCGTATTGGCGCTCCTTGCAAAGCGGGTTTACAGTCTCGAGCGCCGGAGTGAGCTCGCCCGAGTGGCGATTCAGAACTTGCGATCCCTGGATCTCAATAACATAAAGGTTCAACCGTTTGACGGCACTGTCGGCTGGAGTGAGATGGCACCTTTCGATCGGATCATGGTGACGGCGGGGGCGCCGAAAGTGCCGTCTCCGCTTCTCGACCAGTTGGCTGTTGGCGGCATATTGCTCGTGCCCGAAGGTGACCGCATGGCGCAACGCCTCGTCAAATACGAAAAGACGGAGAATGAGGTGCTTCGAACCGAATCCGAGGAGGTTTCGTTTGTACCGTTAGTTGGACGTTTTGGTTGGGAGAGCGAATAGACTGATGGCGAAAATGCAAGCTGCTTTACATGAGATTCTGTTGAATCTCTTGCACTGGGTTGAGTCGTGGGCTCAGTCGCCTCACGCTGGATGGGCTCTCTTTGGACTGGCGTTCGCCGAAAGTAGTTTCTTTCCCATTCCACCTGATATCTTGTTGATCGCCTTGGCTCTGGGGGACCCCTCCAAGTCGTTCGTCTTCGCCTCGATCTGTGCGCTGGGCTCGGTGTTGGGGGGGGTGCTTGGGTACGGCATAGGTTATTTTGGTGGACGGCCGCTGCTCTACAGGTGGTTTCGAGAGGAACGCATCAAGGCGGTCGAGATCTACTACGACCGCTATAACGCGTGGGCGACCGGGATCGCCGGCCTCACCCCCGTGCCCTACAAGATCTTTACCATTTCCGGGGGTGCCTTTGCGATCGACTTCAAAATCTTCTGTATCGCCTCCATCCTGTCGAGGAGTGCGAGATTCTTTGCGGTCGCGGGTCTTGTCTATAAGTTCGGAGACACTGGGAGGACCTTTCTTGAAAAGCATCTGAACTGGATTTCGATTGTTCTCGTGATTTTTATCGTCGCCGGCTACTGGCTAGTTGGCCGCTCCGTGGCGAAGGCAAGCATCGTGGAAGAGTCAGAAAGTGAATCGACAGCAGGGTAAGAACACGAAGACTATTCGAGTGCTGATTTACGGCAGGGTCCAAGGGGTCGGGTTTCGATTCTTTGTACGGCGATGTGCGCAGCAGATGAATGTCGGTGGTTGGGTTCGGAATAGAGGCGATGGGTCGGTTGAGATCCAGGCCACCGGCTCGGACGAGGAAATCTCGATCTTCGTTGCCCGGATCGAACAGGGACCGGAAACTTCGCGAGTGGACTCAGCGGAGATTACCGAGTTGAGAGAAGTCCGAGCCTGGGAGGGATTCGAGATTGCGCCGTCGACCTGGTAGTCTCTGAGTCCATATTGACTCCTATAGGAGTACCGAACGAGTATACTCGCGGCCGAAGAGAAGCAGTGAGACTGAGGAGAATAGCCTGTGGACGAGCTGAAGAAATATATTCGAGAGGTACCGGACTTTCCGAAGCCGGGAGTCCTTTACTACGACATAACGACTTTGTTGCAAGACCCTCACGCCTTGCGGATCAGCGTCGATCAGTTCGTCTGGATGTTCTCTCAGAAGAAAGTCGACAAAGTGGTAGGCATGGAGTCGCGCGGTTTCATCTTCGGGCCGATTGTGGCGTACAACCTGAACGCGGGTTTTGTACCTGTTCGCAAACCAGGAAAGCTCCCTGCTGCATCGAGATCGCTCTCCTACGATCTGGAGTATGGAACCGACACCTTGGAGATCCACGACGCG
>JAZFTL010000022.1:0-6979 GCA_036446675.1 Thermoanaerobaculia bacterium | reverse complement strand
ACCAGCCGCGGGTCTGATCGACGGCTTCCGAGATGAAGTTCGCGGGGAAGCCGATTCTTTGCTTAGGATCGAACTCCGGTAGCGGCGTTCCCATGTAGTGGTGTTGAGCGAAGGGCATGGCACCGGAGTCGAACCAAGCATCGATGACCTCTTCAACTCTGCCAACTTTCCCGTTGCATCCCTCCTCCGCGCAGGCCCAGACAAATACGTCTGCGTCGCGATCGACGAATGGCCGGTGGGGATCGAACTGCGAGCGATCGTAAGGGTCTTGCGGTAGTGTCTTACCGGCCTTGCGGAAGAGCTCCTCGAAGGATCCAATCACTTCAGTGTGAAAGCACTCGTCGCATTGCCAGACCGGCAGAGGAGTTCCCCAATAGCGCTTGCGAGAGACCGCCCAGTCCACGACGTTCTCGAGCCACTTGCCGAAGCGGCCATTCTTAACGTGTTCAGGGTGCCAGTCGATGCCTTGATTTTCTTTATCGAGCCCATGCTTTACCTCGGAGGTTCTGATGAACCAGCCCAGGCTGGCATAGTAGAGCAACGGTTGATCGCACCGCCAGCAGAATGGGTAACTGTGATGGTGGCGGTCGGAGTGCAAGATGCGATTGCGCTCTTTCAGAGTTCGAATGATCTCCTTGTCCGCATTCTTGATCCAGAGTCCGGTGAAGGGCGCCGTGCCGGGTCCGAAGATCTTGCCTTCGGAGTCGACCGTCAAGAACATCGGTAGCTGATTGAGTTCACCGCTCTGGTAGTCGTCCTGACCGAATGCGGGTGCCGTGTGCACAATCCCGGTGCCATCGGCAGAGGTCACATAAGTGGCCGCAAACACCCCCCAGCCGTTCTCGTCTGAGATCTGTGGATCCCACTGGTGACCAACATTGCCGCCGGGCGTCCGTTTCGCTTCGAGTCCCGTAAACGGCTTGTCGTAGCGGACTTTGTAGGCTAGCTCGCTACCCTTGAAACGAGCAATTGCTGCACACTCGCGAAGGTCGAGTCGAATGTGCTTACCGTTCTTCTCAATGGCCAACGGCACGGGCGTTTCCAGATCATCGGCGATGATCAAGAACGACTCAGTCTCCGCCGGGTGCTCGATCACTTGGTAGATGAGTTCGGGATGGACTGCGAGGCCGGAGTGCCCCAGCAAAGTCCACGGTGTGGTCGTCCACGCGACGAGATCGAGGCGGTCCGGGACCCTCCAGCTCTTACCTTCAATTGTGGTCAGGGTTGGAGTTGAGTCTTGGCGGATCGGAAAACGAACCCATACGGAGGGGTCGTCGGTGTCCTGATAGTTCTGAGCGACCTCGTGGCTCGACAGTGTGGTGCCGCATCGAGCACAGTAAGGCTGGACCTTATAGCCTCTTTCCATGAGCCTTTGGTCGAAGAGCTTTTGCAGCGCCCACCAGACCGATTCGATATAGGTGTTGGAGTATGTGTAGTAGGCGCTGTCGAGGTCTATCCAGAAGCCGATCCGCTCCGTCATCTCCCGCCATTGCCGCTCGTAAGTATGCACACTGTCCAAGCAGGCCTGATTAAACTCCTTGACTCCGAAGTCTTCGATATCTTGCTTGCCGGAGAAGCCCAAGGCTTTCTCCACCTCGATCTCGACGGCTAGTCCATGCGTATCCCACCCGGCCTTGCGTGCGACGTGGGCGCCCCGCATAGTGTGAAATCTAGGGAAGAGATCTTTGATGACTCGGGTCAGAACATGCCCGATGTGCGGCTTGTTGTTCGCCGTTGGAGGACCTTCGTAGAAGATGAACTTCTGCGAGCTGTCTTTCGTCTTTTCGAGCGTTTTGGCGAAGATATCGTTGTCTTTCCATGATTTGAGGTGTTCCAATTCCAACCCTGGAAATGGGTATCCACGAGGGACCTCTGGAAAGGTATTCTTACTCATGAACTCGTCGGCCACTATACTCGGGAGAGCGATCTTGTCCGTACTTTTCGAGGAGACGGTCTAATTCGCAGAAGCTAGAATGAAGCTCTCGATCTTCTGCCAGAAACGAGCGGGTACTTCGAGGTGGGGAAGGCTACCACCATGTTCAAAGACTTCGAGTTCTGCTTTTGGAAGTCGGCTTAGCCAGAGGTCGGCAGTCTCTACCGGGGGCGACTTAGCGTGGCGACCCCAGCCGAGCCAAATCGGCAGTTGTAAGCGAGAGAGAACTTCTTCCGCGCTGTGATTCAGATAGCCGCTCAGGTAGGCGGCGAGGGGAGCGTGAGAGCCCGGTTGGTGGCTGGAGCGATAGTAGTGATCGATGTGGCTGGCGTCGACGCTCTCGGTCGAGGCAAAAACCTCTCGATTTAGGTACTGCTGAATCGCGGTGCGGCTGGTGTACAGGTTGAGAGCTGAAGTACCGATAATCGGTACCTGGAGCAAGCGATGCACCAAAGCGTCTTTGATGTCGGGATCTTCCCCATGGAGATCAATCCCGTATGGACCAACTAGCGCCAGCGCTTTAACGAGTTCGGGATGATCGGCTGCGGCCTGTATGGCGTAGGCTGCGGGGAGCCCGGCGGCCACCAGAGTGCAAGGTTCTCGAACGACATCTTCGAGGAAGTCGAAGACCTGGCCGATGTAGAGCTCCCCATCATAGGTAATCCGCGGTTTGTCCGACCTGCCCCAACCCAAGAGATCCGGAATGATGACTTTGAATTTTTGGGCGAGATACTCGGCCACGGCGCGCCACTCTTCCGAATCGTGACCCGGGCCGAAAGAGTGCAACAAGACGATGGGGTCCCCATCGCCGAGCCGCTGGAAGTGAATCTCTCCATGTGTCCAAGCATACCGATGTGGGCGTCCCCAAGTGGCGTTACGGAGGCGTTCAGAGCGACGGGACATCATCGCGTTGATCAGGGCCGGAACCCCTAACGCGGCTCCGCCAATCAGTAGACCCTTTGCCAGGCGCCTGCGCCTCCGGCGCCGCAGTTCTTCTTGTGAGGTTCTCGCAGCCATACCTATTGAAGAATAGCATGCAGGCGCGGCCTGGCATCGTGGGTGTAGAATTTTCGATTCAATGTCTCGTGAACTAACGATTCTGTGGGCCGGGCGGCATCGCGACAGTGACTGGGAGCAGCTCTATTCTCGATATCGTCAACGCTTGGGCCTGCATCTCGACGTCCAGGAGAGGCCGATCAAAGTGCGCGCCGGGCTCGATGACAAGAAGCGCCTAGCCGAGGAGGGCAAGGCTATTCTGAACGCCTTGCCCCATTCCTCTTGGACGGTTGCCTTAGACCGACGCGGTGCCAGGCGGACCTCAAACCAAGTGGCTACCTGGTTCGATCGCTTGAGGACCGAATGGCCTCATCCTATCGTTATCGTCATAGGTTCCGATCTAGGTCTGGCTCCCCAGGTGTTGGAGCAGTGCCGCGAACGATGGTCGTTCGGTCCGTTGACGCTGCCTCATGAGCTCGCCAGGCTCGTTCTGTATGAACAGATATATAGGGCATTGTCTATTGTGGCCGGAATCAAGTACCATCGGCAGCCGATGTAGTACTCTGATTTGCTGCGGAGGATCAAATGATCCGGTGTCGAAAGGAGAACCGGCGTGGCCAAGACCAAGGGAGCGACCCAGGCAAAGCGATCTAAGAAAGCGAAAGGGCATAAGGCTTTGCAGAAGAGATTGATCGAGAAACGGCAAGAAGTTCTGAGTCTTTACCAACACGATCTTCGCATCGGACAGCAGGCAAGTGATGAGGGTTCGGAAGACCTCGTCGATCGTGCCAACAGTGCTTACAACCGTGAGTTCATGTTTTCACTCTCGGATAACGAGAGGCAGTTCTTGGAACAGATCGAGAGTGCCCTTGAGCGCATCGAAGGTGGAACATACGGTTCTTGCGCTCATTGCGGCGTAGAGGTGGGCAAGGAGCGGTTGCAGGCCTTGCCGTGGGCGGGGTACTGCATCGACTGTCAGGAGCAGGTGGAGCAAGGAGTTCTGGGCGAACCCTAAGAGTCTCCAGGGTGGAAAGAATTCTTCCTAGAAGTCTTCTTCTCCGCAGTCTCCCAGTAGTATAATCAAAGCTCAGATGCGTCTCCGAACTTTTCTAGGGATTCTTGTTGCACTGAGCCTAGTCGTCTCTGTTTCATATATCAGTAATCAGAATCAAGACCTGCTGACCCTGCGGTTTCAGCTGACTCCGGCGCGGTCTATTCCGGTGTATATGGCCCTGCTTTGGGTCTTTCTGGCGGGCTTCTTGCCCGCTGTTAGTGCGTTGCTCGTGCAGACCCTGAAACAAGACTTGGCGCAGCGTCAAGGCCGCAAACGTAGCCGCGAAGCAAGAAGTCTGAAAGGCAGTTCTCGTCGGGCGCTCGACTACCAAGCTGACGGCCAGTGGGGAAAAGCATTGGACGAGCTCAAGGCTCTGCTTGCCGATCAAGAAGACGACTTTGCGACCCTGATGCAATACGGCGAAGTTCTGCGGCGGGTGGGTCAGACCGACGAGGCCATCGAAGTACACCGAAGGGCTTCCGTTTTATACCCCCAGAGTGTGGCTGTTCTCTATCAGTTAGCTAGAGATTACGAGGCTCGCGGGGAGCCTGAGGTGTCCGATCAGATCCGCGAGAGAATACTTAGAGACTTCAAGGGGCAAGGCCTCCGAGAACTACGCCGCCGGCGCAATATGGCGATGGATAAGAGTGACTGGAAGGTAGCCACTCGCCTCCAGGACAAGATCGATGCCTTGTTGGCGAGCGAATCCGGGGATGAAGTCAGCCGCGAGGGCGAGTTTCGCATCGGACTCACCTACCAGCGCGGCGTAGAATACTTGAAGTCAGGTCGATTGGATGAGGCCGAGGAGCGGTTCTCTGAGATTCTCGAAAAGGAGCCTCGGTTTATTCCGGCGCTGATCATGCTTGGCGAAGCCAGGCTTCTGCGAGATCAAGAACAGGGTGCGTTGGCAGTTTGGAAGGGTGGTTTCGAGGGTACCGGGAGCCCCACGCTTTTGCAGAGGATCGAAGACTACTTCATCGAGAAGGGGCTGCCTCGGGAGGCCATCGAGACTCTGCACGAGCTCATTGGCTCGGCCGAGAATGATCTTTTACCTCGATTTTTTCTAGGCAGGTTGTTCTATCGTTTAGAAATGCACGACGAGGCCTTCAAAGTGCTCGATGGGCTTCATGATCGCATCCAAAATTCTCCTACCTACCATTATCTTCTGGCTCGAATTCATGAGCGGCGTGGTGAGATGCACAAAGCGGTCGGATCTTACTCTGCGAGTGCTCACGAGGCGGGAATCGCTGTGGCAGAGTATATCTGCAGCACCTGCCATGAGAGTTACAAGAACTGGGAGGCTCGATGCGACAAATGTGGCGCCTGGAACTCGATCGATCTCGACTTCAAGGAAGAGAAGATATCGGCGGAAGACCTTGGCGTCAAACCAGCGGCAGTCTGGGCGGCGCCGGAGGATTTCCTCGATTCAGAATCGCTTTGATCCGGACCGGCAAACTATCGCTGAATCTAAGAGCCCTGCGCCCCCTTATTTCAGTTCATCCCACAAAGAGTTGTGAACTCGAGGTGGAGCTTTAAATGAGTCAGGGAAGCGACACTCTCTTCGAGATTGGGTCGGCGGGAGAGCTGAGGTCTTGCTACTTGGTTTCGGGAGATAGAGTCCTTACTGAGCCGGCGGCGATCAAGTTTGGCGAAGCCATGGCTGCGAGGGTCGGTTGCGACCTTGAAGTGCACCGTCGCCCGACGCGCTTTAGCGATATTCTGGTCGATCTACGCACTTTCTCGCTTTTCTCTCCCGCCAAGATCGTCGTGGCAACGGAGACCGGAATCTTCGCTGATCAAACAGCTGCCGCCGATCTGCTCGAAGACGCCCTTGGAGTTCTTCCGGTGGAGGCCTTAGGCGACCTCTCCCGGGGCGAGCGCCGAGCGGCGAGTCGCCTGCTGCAGGTGTTGATGCTCTTTCAACTTGATGTGACCCAAGGTGAGGCTGGGATTCTGATCTCCAGACTTCCCGACACGGCGCTCCAGGGCGGCAAGGAATATCGAAAGGCGCATCGACAGCGGCCACGAACAAAGGCGCAGGTCAAGCTACTCCGAGAACAACTCGGCACGCTTTTGGAGCGCGCCCGACTGGAAGCAGTACAAGCGTGCGGAGAGGGTGATTTGCTGCAATTGTCGGAGATACTGGAGAATGGGTTACCGCCTGGTCATTCCCTGGTGCTGGCGGAGAGCTCTGTTGCAAAGCAGCACCCAACGGTCGCAATACTCGAGGGGCAGAAGGCTCATCAGAGAGTAGGGTCGATTGAAAGTGAACGCGGCGGGGGCTGGAGTGGCCTGCATCTTCTAGTCAGCGAACTTGCTGCAGAGACAGGAGTCGAGATCAACTCCAAGGCTCTGCAGGAGTTGAGTCGACGCACCCTGCGAGAGGACGGCTTTGGCAGGAGCGGAAAGAGCGGCAACCTAGCAGCCAGCACGGCCCGCTTTGCTTCTGAGTATCGCAAGCTGGCGACTGCCGCCGGCGATGGTGAGATCGGGCTCGAGCTCGTGGAGTCTAGTGTCGAGGACCGCGGTCAAGAAGATGTATGGAAAATCTTGGATGCTATAGGGGCCGGGAAGGTGGAGTCTGCAATCTCTAGATTGCGCCGTTTGCTAGATGCCTCCGACGATCCGATCGCCGCCCGACTCTCTTTCTTCTCTCTATTAGCGGAGTTTGTACGACATTTGACGGCGGTGAGTGGAATTGTCCGCATGCTGGACGTGCCAGGTGGGGTCCAGAACTACGGTCAGTTCAAGGCAAAGATTGCCCCGGCTCTACAGGCTGACCTCGACGGCGACTTACCCAATCCATTGGCTGGTCTGCACCCGTTTCGCCTTCACAAAGCGTACTTGATTGCCGGCAAGATGAGCGCTGCGAGCCTCGATACCTGGCCTTGGCGCCTTTTGGAGGCCGAACTCCAGCTCAAAGGTGAGTCCGGCCAACCGGAAGTTGTTCTCTTCCGCCTGCTTACCGAAGTGGCGCTTGCGAAGTAGCAAGCTCA
>JAZFTL010000021.1:0-3151 GCA_036446675.1 Thermoanaerobaculia bacterium | reverse complement strand
TCAAGAACACCAACAGTCGGTGTCGAATGGGATATGACGAAGCCCGAACGGAGCCAGAGCTCATGCGTAAATGGCTGAATAGTTGCATCCTCGCGCTGGCGGAAGTGCTCGCCATGGCCGTCTGGTTTTCGGCGTCGGCAGTTCTCCCGCAGCTGCGGTTGGAGTGGAGTCTCACCACCTCCCAGCAGTCGTGGTTGACGATGAGCGTGCAGGTCGGATTTGTGGTCGGCGCAGTCCTGAGCGCTGCGACAAATTTGTCAGATCTCATCTCGGCGCGCCGCCTCTGTGCCTGGAGTGCACTCGCCGCCGCCGTTGCTACCGCGGCGATTCCCCTGAGCGGCACGGGCCCGCAAGGAGCGATCGCTCTCAGATTACTGACGGGCATTTTTCTGGCGGGGGTCTATCCTCCCGCGATGAAAATCATGGCGAGCTGGTGCAAGCGGGACCGAGGGTTGGGTATCGGAATCCTGGTCGGCGCGGTAGCGGTTGGATCGGCCGCGCCCCACCTTTTCAATGCTCTATGGATCGATAACACCGCGGCGCTCCCGTCTTGGCGTGCTGTACTTCTGACCGCGGCCGGATGTAGTTTGTGCGCCGCCTTCCTAGCGCTGCTCTTCGTACGCAGTGGACCGCACCTCGTGCCGGGAGCCACATTTGATTGGAGAGTGGCGACGAAGGCGCTCACCGACCCGGCAGTCAGGTTGGCAAACTTCGGCTATTTAGGGCATATGTGGGAACTCTACGCCATGTGGGCTTGGGTGCCGTTTCTTCTGGTCGCAAGTTATCAGGCGGCGGGCCTTAGTTTGATGGCGGCTCGGCTCGTTGGCTTTTCGGTGGTTGCCGGCGGAGCGGTGGGAAGTCTCGTAGCGGGCTTCCTTGCCGATCGCTTAGGGCGCACCCTGGTGACGATTTGGAGTCTGGGAATTTCAGGGGCCTGCTGTCTCGTTGCAGGGCTGTTTTTCGATCGACCCGTAGCGCTCACCGCGATCTGTGTGATCTGGGGAGTCGCGGTGGTAGCAGACAGCGCCCAATTCAGCGCCGCAGTTACCGAGCTCTCCGATCCGCGGTACGTTGGCACCGCTCTCACCGTGCAGACCAGTTTAGGCTTTTTGCTGACCCTGATCACAATTTGGGCCGTGCCATGGCTCTTGGAGACCCTCGATTGGCGCTATGTCTTCATGCCGCTGGTGGCGGGACCCCTCTTTGGGATCTGGAGCATGTGGAGGCTTCGACATCGACCTGAAGCGCTACGCTTAGCGTCGGGAAATCGTTAGGTGGGCTTGCTGCTCATGCCGGCGGTCAATCGTCGAGGAGGCACAGCGGCAGCTACGTCGCCACCGAAGACGGCAGCACCGAGAGCGCCGGGTGAGTCGTTCGCCGGAGGCAGGGTCAAATGAGCGCATCACGTTCACGGAAGACTTCCTGGTCTGCCGTGACTGCCGACAATGCGCCGATGGTGACAAAGATAAGCGGCTGCCGAAATCTTCTTTCGACAGCCGCAATCTAATTGAGAGAGATGTTAGATCAGTTCGTCCTAGAAATTGACCCGAGCGTTGATTCCGAAGGTTCGCGGCTGGTTGGTCAGGTAGCCCACTCGCGCCCGCGTTCCACGCTCCTGGTCCAGGGCCAAGAAAGCGATCTCGTCGGTGAGGTTGTTGATGAACAGGGCCATGTCCCACTTATCGGTGGCTATGCCGAGGCGCAGGTTGAGGATGTCGTAGGCCGGCAACTCCGGGTTGAAGGTGAACGTGTCCTGCGTCAAAGGGCCGCCGATGGTGTTGGCCCCGAAGGACAGCAGATTCACCGTACCGAATCCATCGGCGAAGTCGCCGATCGAAGTGAAGCGCGAGCCGACATGCTGGTAGACGCCGGTTAGGTAGGCAAGACGGTCACTGTTGATTTGCCATTGATAGGTGGCTGCCGCGGCTCCCTGGAACTCGGGCACGGTCGGCAGGCGGTTGCCCGGGGAAATACCCGAGATGCTGCCGGCTGCCTCGGACTGCACCTCGGAATCGGTATAGCTTGCCGAGATGGCGAAGTCGAAGCTACTATTCGGGGCCGCCGCGAATTCCAGCTCGAGACCCTTGCTTTCGGCCTCCGGCACATTGAAGACGAGCCGAGACGAACAGGAGCCCGCAGTCACCGTTGCCTGCAGGTCGCTGATGTCCATGAGGAAGGCGGCGATGTTGAAGATGCCACGGCCGCCCATGACCGTCGACTTCGAGCCCACTTCGTAGTTCCAGACCGTCTCATTTTCAAAGCTCGGCCGCCCACCGAAGGTGATGAGGTCCTCGGGGGTACAGAGAGGCTCGTTGATCTGGTCGTTGATGCCGCCTAGTCGAAATCCCTTAGAAGCCAGGGCATACAAGTTGGTGTCGTCGTTGAGCTCGTAGCTCAGGATGACGCGCGGCACAATGCCGTCGGCGGTGGAGGTGCCGGGGATCTCGACGAATCCCGCGAAAAGGCCGTCGAAAACCTGGGTGCGTTTCTCCTCGAAATCGTACCAGCGCAGGCCGCCGGTCAGTTCGAAGCGATCGTTGACGGCGTAGGTCAGCTCGCCGAACAGCGCGAGCTGCTCGAAATCGTAGGTCAGACCGGAGAAGAACAGGTGGTCCGGGGTGGGGACGACCGTGCCCTGGAAGGGAAGGCCATTGTCGGCGGCGAAATCCGGATCCTCTGCGAAGGCCGCCGCGGTGAATCCGTTGACAAACAGGGTCTGGCCGTAGACGCGGTCGATGGTGCTGTAGAAGCCGCCGACCAGCCATTGCACCTGGTCACGGATGCCGGAGAGGCGGAGCTCCTGAGTCAATACCTCCGCGGTGGTGGCGTCATCCAGCGGCGCGTCGATCGAGGCGAGCGATTGGGCAAAGCCGAAGCTGCCGACGGTGATGCTGTGGGTCAGTGCCCCCGCATCGCGCACCACCAGCACGTCGCGATCGGTGTAGGAGGTGATCGAGGTCAAGGTGACATCGCCGAAATCGTACTCGATGTTGAGATCAACCAGCAGGAATTCGTCGGTGAACGGCTCTTCGAACTGGGTGAAGAGCTGACGCTCGCCGAGATCCACCGCCGGACGCGTCGTGGTGAAGGGGTT
Source organism: Thermoanaerobaculia bacterium (assembly GCA_036446675.1). Classification (GTDB taxonomy): domain Bacteria; phylum Acidobacteriota; class Thermoanaerobaculia; order Multivoradales; family JAHEKO01; genus JAZFTL01. Next base: position 57 of record JAZFTL010000021.1, on the reverse strand, counting down.
GCCCAGGATGTTGTAGTCATCGATGCGATTCCAGCCGTCCATGTTCACTTCCTGATA
>JAZFTL010000020.1:0-6060 GCA_036446675.1 Thermoanaerobaculia bacterium | reverse complement strand
TCTTCGACCGTTCGGCCCCGCGCATTGCGCTTCGTCGTCTCTAAATCGAGACCGTAGATCTCCTCGAATTGATAATTCCCGCCGATGTGGTCGGCATGGGAGTGGGAGTTGGTTACCACAACAGGGAGTTTGGTCAGTTCCGACACAACCTGTCGGATATCACCGATTCCGGTTCCGGTGTCGAACAGCAGGGCTCTTTTGGTCCCGACGATAAGGTAGGAGATTACCCGTTCCCAGTGACCGGGCTCGCGGATCGAATAGACCCCGGGGAGAATTCTGTAGACCTCGAACCAGTTGTCTCGCGGCTCGATCGCGAGAACTTCCGGCCCCCATGCGCCATCTGGGAGGGCTCCTTTTGCCATTCCACCTGCGGTGCCGGTCGAGGCGGCTAGGACGAAAATTGCCAGGAGGCGACCGGCTTTCACGGATCGAGTACTTCTTCTTGGGCGGAAGACTTCACTCGAAACGTGCTCGAACAAAAGTTGTAAACTCAAGGTCGGTCTTTTTTCAAGATTTGGACTAGGGGCAACGGCGTTGCCTGCAAAGGACATGATCGGCACAACTCTCGCCCACTACCGTATCACCGCCAAGTTGGGGGAAGGCGGCATGGGCGAGGCCTATCTTGCGCAGGACACCAAGCTCGGACGCGAGGTGGCGCTCAAGGTACTGCCAGCGGAGTTGCTCACCACCCCCTGAGCGCTTAGCGCGCTTGGAGCGAGTCGTGGGTAACAGCTTGGACCGATTGATCCCAGCCGACGGGTTCTAGCTGGCGCAATTCTTCGAGCTCGCCGTGCCCTTGGCGGACGCTCTTGCCGCGGCCCACGAGAAAGGCATTGTTCACTGTGATCTGAAGCCGGCAAACGTGATGGTCACTCAGTCGGTTGATGCAGCTCGAGCCGTTTCGAGAATGCGTTCGACCCGGCGCTGGGCTGCCAGCACGGGTGACTCGGAACGCTCAGAGGCCTCTTGGAAGATCTCGGCGAGGGACGTGCCGATCGATTCGACGCGGGCGAAGAGTTCCTTGGAATCCCTTGAACCGCTATCCGCAAGACCGAGTGACATAGCGCCGCCGGCGTTGATAATGTAGTCGGGAGCGTAGAGAATTCCACGCTCGACGAGTCGGTTTGCGTCGGCGGACTCAGCGAGCTGATTGTTGGCTGAGCCCGCGACGATCTTACATTTGAGCAGAGGAATGGTCTGGCGATTCAGCGTGGCTCCGACGGCGCACGGGGCATAGACGTCGCAAGCAGTCGCATAGATATCGTCGGGAGCAACAATTTCCGCATCCAGTTCTGATGCGACTTGCTGGAGGAGTCCGGAGTTCAGATCACACAGCAGTAGGTTGGCTCCGGCTGCAGAGAGCGTTCGCGCCAGAACACCGCCGACGTCGCCGACACCTTGCACGAGCACTGTGATCCCTGCCGGATCGGCGCTACCAACGGTCGCACGCAGGGCTTCGCAAAGCCCAGAGTAGACGCCATGGGCAGTATATGGTCCCGGATCAACCGGTTGGTGGTTGGCGTCGAGCCCATGAACGAAGCGGGTTTCCTGGCCAATGACAGCGATATCCGCTTCCGTAGTTCCCATGTCGGCACCTGTGGCAAAGAGCCCGTTCAGGGATTCGAGGAAGCGACCATAGCGTCTGAACAGACCGATGCGATCGTCTGCCTCGATGGGGCCGGGTGGGGCGATGACCGCTTTGCCACCGCCATGTGGAAAGTCGATCGCGGCCCATTTATTGGTCATCCCTTCTGCTAAACGCATCGCGTCCAGCAGCGCTTCGTTCGGCGACGGATAAACTTGAAAGCGAGTACCGCCGCTGGGATTTCCAAGGGTAAAGTCGTGCAGCGCAATGAAGATCCAGCTGCCGGTAGGCCGGTCGAACTTGGTGAGAACGGCTTCACCCTTCCATGCCGAAATCATCTCGTTGAAATTTTCCATGGCCGGAATTGTACTCTGATATGAATCATCTTTGATAAGCAGACTGAGATAGTCTGCCGAAATGGGGTCGATCCGAGGGTTTGACGTAGCGCGCTCCCAAAGCGCAAGACTGCCATTTCACCCCAGTCTCATCGTTCTCATCGTCAGCCTGGTGTGCCTGCTGCTCAGTGAGAGCACATTTGCCGAGGCCATTCCGCCACGATTGCAGGTCGAGGGACCAGCCGATCTTGCCGCAGAAGTGGAGCGGCTGCGATCACTTGATCCTTCGAGACTGGTAAGCAGTATGGAACTCTTGGGAATGGAGGATCCTGGCCCTCCGATTCGAGTGATCCTGAGGTCGGAGCAATCTCAGGCCGCCCAGAATTCAGAGTCGTGGATCGCCGGCTACGCCTACGGTGCCCTGAGCACGATTGTGCTTTTTCCGGAACGAACGCCCTCATACCCGGACTCTTCGCTCGAGGAGCTTCTGCGCCACGAAGTCGCGCATATATTGATCTCACGATTGGCGAGTCACCAGCCCTTGCCGCGTTGGTTCAATGAGGGCATGGCGATGATTGCTGGAGGTTCGTGGAGTTTGAGTGATCGATCGCGGGTGAGCATCGGGCTCATCGCTGAGCGAAAAGTGTCCTTTGATCAACTCGACAGAAATTTTCGACGCGGCCGGCGTGCCGCTGCATATTCGTATGCGATCTCCGAAGCGTTTGCAAGATACTTGATGCACCGATACGGTCGAAAGGTCGGTGGAGACATCCTGGCGATGGTTGCGCTACGGATACCCTTTGAGGACGCCTTCCGTCAGGTCACCGGCGAGACGCTCGAAGTCGCTGAGAGCAAGTTTTGGCGCCGGCAGTCTTTTTGGTATCGGTGGGTGCCGATCATCTCGAGCTCAGCGACTCTTTGGCTCGTAATTACGGCCCTAGCCCTGGTGGCGATGGCCCGGCGCCGTCAGAAGGACGCTGCTCTGCAGCGCAAATGGGAGGAAGAAGAGCGCTTTCTGGCCTCTGACGATCCGGACCCGCAGGAGGAGTCGGGGCCGATATAAACTTCGAGAACTGAGAAGAGGATCCGAACGGACATCATGCGACAGCCAATCAGACGAATAGCGGTGAATACGGGTGGCGGCGATGCGCCCGGGCTCAACGCGGTCATTCGCGCCGTGGTTCTCTCGGCGGAGCGTCGCGGTTGGGAAGTCCTGGGTATACGCAAGGGGTATGAAGGGCTTCTGGACACCAGCAAAACAATGCCATTGAATCGAGATTCGGTGCGAGGCATTACTCACCTCGGTGGAACCATCTTGGGCACCAGCAACCGGGGCGACCCGTTTCGCATGCCGGCCAAGGATCAGGGTGATTCTGGTGGTGCTCTTTCGACAGTGGATCGATCCGATGAAGTGTTGCAAAATTTCCGTCGTCTGGGGCTCGATGCTCTCATCGCGATCGGCGGCGATGGCTCGATGCGGATTGCCAAGGGATTGGCGGACAAAGGGCTGCCCGTCGTCGGCGTGCCCAAGACGATCGACAATGATTTGGAAGGCACGCTTGTCACCTTCGGCTTCGATACCGCCGTCACCGTAGCTTCTGAAGCGGTCGACCGGCTGCATTCTACGGCCGAAGCACATGAGCGGGTCTTCGTAATCGAGCTGATGGGGCGCTATGCTGGCTGGATTGCTCTGCATGCGGCAATTGCCGGCGGAGCGGATGCTGCTTTGATACCGGAGATCCCCTTCGATATCGACTCGGTCTGCCGCAAAATAATGGACCGCGAGTCTAAGGGCCGCCATTTTAGCCTCGTGGTCGTGGCTGAGGGCGCAACCCCCATAGACGGCGCCTTGTCTACCAAGGGATCTCAAGAGGGGGGGCGCCAACCACTTCTCGGCGGCTTGGGAGAGACGGTGGCTCGGCAGATTCAAGAACGCACCGGCAAGGAGACCCGTACAGTGGTTCTGGGTCACCTGCAGCGGGGCGGCACTCCAACTCCACGGGACCGCATCCTGGCGTTACGATTCGGAGCGGCGGCGGTACGTGTGATCGCGGAACGGCGCTCAGGGGTGATGGTCGCACTGGATCCGCCGCTGGTAAGGACGGTACCGTTGGCGGACGCTACCCGTCGCCTCAAAACCGTGCCACTCGATTCCGACACGATCTGTACGGCTCGCGAGATCGGGCTCTGCCTGGGTGATGAGTGGGAGTAGAGGTAGGTGTCGATCAGAGCTGTTTACCAATTGAAAGGGGGGAGAGTCCTAATGGCAGAGAGTTATCAGGGTGGTAGGCACCGCGGCGGCCAAGTCTTCGGCAAGACCGGAATCGCCGGATGGCTCAGCGGTGGCTCTCTATGTTTGGTGATCGGTACGATCGGCTCGATGGGAACCGCAGGAGCGACTCCCGGAGTACCGGAGGGGGAAGCTGCTGCAGGGGTCGTGAAGGTTCGGCGTCTCTATCAGCTGCTCGAGAACGCCGGCAGAGCCGCCTGGGCCCCGCGCGGTGATTTCATCGCGTTCGATAGGATCGGTGGCGACGAATACTCCGATATCTACATAACCGAGCCCGACGGCTCCCTTGAACGCTGCCTCACGTGCGACCTGATCGAATTTCGCAGAAAGCACTGTGGCAACCCGACCTGGCACCCGTCTGGGCAGCTCATCATCTTTCAGAGTGAAAAGCCGATTCGGCGAGGTGGCTCTCCAGTGCCGTTTATCGAGGTTCCAGGGCGGAGCTTGTCGAGCGATCTCTGGGCGATAACCCCTGATGGAAGACGCTTCTGGAAACTGACGAACTATGGCGATACTGCGGGTCGAGCCCACGCCCCCCGGTTTTCGCATGAGGGTGATCACCTCGCTTGGAGCGAGCGCGTCTCCGGAGGCGGCGCCTGGGGCCGCTGGGTGATTCAGGTTGCTGAGTTCTCACAGCGGCGCGGCATTCCCAAGCTGCGCAACAAGAAGACATATAAATTCGGCGGCGGATTTGTGGAGAACTACGGCTTTACGACGAACGATCGGGGCGTTCTGATGGCGCGAGCTATCGAATCAGGAGATGTACTGGAGGGAATCGATCTGTATCTTCTCGATCTGGAAGACGGTGAGATCAAGCGGCTTACATCCGCGCCGGGCGAGTGGGATCGATATGGACGTTTGGCACCCAACGGCAAGGTTGTCGTGTGGTCATCCAGCCGCGAGATTCAGCAAGGGAGCATCATCATCCGGCATCGAGATCGCCCACGTATGATGGCACTCGATCTCTGGATCATGAGCGCTGACGGCAGAAATCGCAGCCGCCTCACTCACTTCAACAATGTATTCTCGCCTCAGTATGGAGGGCGAACCCGAGTCGCAGAGAGTTCATGGAGCCCCGAAGGAGATCGGCTTGTCGTACTCGTCAGTCGCGGCTCCGAGCGCGGCGGCGGCTCGTTGTACATAGTCGAACTAGATCGACCGATTGGGCGTTGAGATCAGGCGCGAGTACGAGTTAGTTGCCGTAGTCGAGGCGCTTGCCGACGATCCAAACAAACAGCGCAAAGAGAGCCAGTCCAGCCGTCAGGCCTCGAGTGGCGAAGTTCTCGAAGCCCTTCTGGAGGCGCAGCTTTGCAGAGTGGGGCTATCCCGGCTGGTTCGTGTACGCCATTGGAGCTCTGGAATTCTGCGGTGCGGTGGGAGTGCTGTTTCCCTGCGTCGCCCACTACGCCGCATCCGGTCTAGGCGTCATCATGTGCGGTGCGCTCTACACGGTGCTGGCCAACGAACATCGGTTGGGCTGGGGGACTCCGGTTGCCCACCTGGTCGTTCTGGCCATTATTGTGGTCGTGCGCAGCGGAATTCTCATCGGAAGTTCCAAGAACGCCGAACCGAACTAGTCTGCACCGTTGCTGCTGAGATAACAGGGCGATTCGAAACGCCTTTGCGACGACGGGTGCCGTTGGCTAGAGCGTCACGAGTCTAGGCGATTCCCAGAATTGACCGACGTCAGCTCTCAACGTAGGATTGCAGGCCAATCCAGAATGCAAACGAGGGGGATGATCATGCGTCATATATCACTGGTTGGCCTGATGCTTTGTTTGGTTGTTGTTACGGTCAACCCGACCATTCGCGCCCAAGATGAGCGGGTGAAGGTTTTTATCGATCAGGAC
>JAZFTL010000019.1:0-3879 GCA_036446675.1 Thermoanaerobaculia bacterium | reverse complement strand
TCTGGGCCGGGGGGTGCCTGGTTTTGGACCGGCCCCCCAGTCTTGTCTGGCATTCGCCCACTGTATCATGGAGAAAAAAGGGCAATTTTGAGGCTCGGAGAGGCTCCTACGAAGTCGGCTGGCGGGGTCTGACTCTAAAGTAGTATTTCTCCCACCTGGCCTCGGCTAAGGTGGTTGCGAAGACGAGATCAGACGAATACTCCTGGTTTGGAACATAGCGGCAGGGTACTGCGAAAGTAGTCGTTCCGGCAAAAGAGAAGGGCTCTATTTCCAGGTTCTCCTGGCCCATTTCGAATTTCATGCCGTGTTGCTCAGTCCGGCGGCTCCAAGCATCACACACGGCGAGCGACAGGGTATCTCCGAGGGCTAGCCAACCGTAATCTACCTCGAGTTGCTTCAGGCTCAGATCTGAGAGCTCGAGTAGCTTTTCCTGATTGGCCTCGAGATCCGCCAGGAAACCCTTCCAGTTGGGTCTGTCGCGAAGGGTATGATGGAGACGTAAGCAGTGAGCCGCGATGAGAGCCGTCGCGTAGGAGTGCGTCACCGACAGACGCTGCACGCACCGCTGCCAGATTTCGAGCCTGAGTTCGTCAGGATGGTTTCTAAAATCATAAGGGTGGCTGTCTCGCGGGTTGGTTCGAGGCGCAGCGTCGGCTTCTCGCCAGCCGTTATCGTGCTCCCGAACAGCGAAAAGCAAGGCGTCACGACGAGGATGGTCGGGTAACCCATTCAATATCCAGAGCCCGAGCAACTCGGCACTCAGTTGGGCATGGTCGGTCTGCGTGATGCAGCGCAACTGCGACTCCTGTTCGACGATGATCATCGCTCGGCCTTCTTCTTAGCATCCTCCGCCCAGCGCTTTCGCCAGTACAATTTTTGCCACCGGTAAACATTGCGATTGTGCTCTGCGAGGGAGTCGGCGAAGACGTGGGTCCCATCGTTGCGGCTGACAAAGTAGAGATAAGAAACATCGGCAGGCGCAGCAGCAGCTTTGAGGCTGGCAAAGCCGGGCGAAGCGATTGGTCCGGGCGGCAGACCGGCGTTGCGGTAGGTGTTGTACGGTGAGTCGATTTGCAGATCGTCCCGGCGCAGGTTCCCATTCCACATCTTCAACAGTTTGAGACCGTAAATTACTGTGGGGTCGGCGTACAAGGCCATGCCGATTCTCAGTCGATGAGCGTACACCCCCGCGATGACGGCCCTCTCCTTGTCGGCTTGGGCCTCTTTCTCGACGATTGAAGCAAGGGTGACTACTTGGCGCAGCGACCTATCTCCGGGCGGAGCGATGATCTCTGGGAGGGCCTCCCAGCGTTCCTTGAAGGTCTCCACCATGGATCGAACGACGACCTCTTCAGGAGTACCGCGGGCAAAGGAGTAGGTTTCGGGGAACAGGTATCCTTCCAAGTCCGTTGCCTCGGGATCCCAATCGGCGATCAGTTCCGGAGATGAAACCAGCCGCAGCAGGGTGTCGAGACGGCCGAATCCTGCGCTCGCTAGATGCCTTGCCGTCTCCTCGATCGTAAGGCCTTCGAGAATGGTCACTGGGTGCACTACAACTTTGCCGCTGGTCAGTTTGGCGAGGACCTGTGGCGTGTTCAAAGGGGTATCGAACCGGTACTCACCAGCGCGCAATGAAGGACTCTTGAGGACCAGCTGAAGATAGGCCCGAGCCAACACTGCGTGGCGAATCACCCCGCTGTTTTCCAAGTTGTCGAGGATCTGTTGCGCTCCCTGCCCTAGCGGAATACTTACGACGATTTGCGACGACTCGTAACCCCGAAAGGAAAGGTGCGTGGTGTGCCATGCCCACGCCCCTAGGCCGACTATAGAGCTGACCAACAGGGCGACGAGTAAGCTGAGAGTCAAGAAAACGCGCTTGCTCATGGGGCCGGCCGGGGATTGTCGAGGGCTTCTTGCAGAAGGATCTGGGCAGCCACGGCATCAACGCGTTCAGGATGCTTGCCGGGATCGACTCCGGCTTCACGCAGCCGTCGGGTGGCTTCCACGCTGGTGAGTGCTTCATCGACTAGCCGTACTCGCAGGCCGGTCCTCCGCGCTAACTTATCGCCGAATCGGCGCACTCTGTCGGCTGCGGGCCCAGCACTACCATCGAGTTGAAGCGGTTCGCCCAGGACGATGAGGTCGATGCACTCCTGTGCGGCGATTCGAGCGATCAGGTCGATAATCTGATGATCACTGTGACGCACTAGAGTATCAAGAGGGAGTGCAAAGCGCCCTTCAGGGTCAGAGATAGCGACTCCTACCCGTTGGCTGCCAAAATCTATCCCTAGGGCCTTCATGGCTGCACCTACTTAGCCGTTACTTTGGCCTTAACGGCACTATCTGTCAATCCTGATCCCGGGTCTGAGCTGTGCTACCATCATGGGCTCGAAAGCACTTCTGAAAAAATGGAAGAGATAGTAATTCTTAGCGCGGTTCGCACTCCCATAGGGTCGTTTCAGGGCGCTTTTCGGTCCCTGTCGGCACCTCGCTTGGGCTCGATAGCTCTGTCGGCCGCTGCCGAAAGAGCCGATCTACCTTTCGAGTCTGTGGAGCAAGTCTACATGGGGTGTGTGTTGACCGCCGGAGTCGGACAGGCTCCTGCCAGGCAAGCCGCTATCGGAGCAGGTTTTCCAACCACGACTGGGGCAGTCACCGTGGGCAAGGTGTGTGGCTCGGGAATGCGATCGGTAATGACCGGTGCCAACGACCTGCGTTGTGGAGACTTCCGAGTTGTCGCTGCCGGTGGGATGGAAAGCATGAGTTCGGCACCGTTCTTGGTGCCTGGCGCCAGGGCAGGCATGCGTCTGGGTCATAGTGCACTTGTCGATTCAGTGATTCAAGATGGTCTCTGGGATCCATATGGCGATACTCATATGGGGAATTGTGCAGAGCTCTGTGCCAAGAAATATGATCTGTCGCGAGAAGAGCAGGATGCTTTCGCGCTGAAGAGTTACCAGAGAGCGCTCCGAGCTGCTGAGACAGGGAAGGCATCGCAAGAGATCGTACCGGTAGAGGTGCCGCAAAAGAGAGGAGAATCGACGATCGTCGACCAGGATGAGGAGCCTTCTCGGGTGAACCTAGAGCGGATCTCGACTCTACGGCCGGCATTCGAGAAAACAGGCACCATAACGGCTGGTAATGCCAGCACGATCAACGACGGTGCTGCCGCACTGGTTCTCACCACTGCAGATCACGCCGAGAAGCTCGGAAAGCGCCCCCTGGCCCGCTTAGTGGCTCAGGCTACGGCCGCGCAGGCGCCAGAGTGGTTTACTACCGCCCCGGTCTTGGCGGTTCGGGCAGCCCTGCAGCGGGCCCACTTGCAGGTTGAGGACATTGACCTATGGGAGGTGAATGAGGCCTTTGCAGCGGTGGTCCTAGGTTTTATGCGAGAGCTCAATCTCTCCGACGACCGGGTAAACGTCAGGGGAGGTGCGGTGGCCTTGGGCCACCCACTCGGAGCCTCGGGAGCCCGAATTTTGGTGACCTTGTTGCATGCGATGGAGGAGCGACAGGTGAGAAGAGGGTGCGCAGCGATCTGTATTGGTGGCGGAGAGTCGACGGCGGTAATTGTAGAGAGGGAGTCATGAGCGCGGGTAGGATGTTTCGATCGATTTTGGTAGGGGGAGCATTCTTAACCCTGGTAGGAAGTCAACTCTGGGCCCAAGAGTCCGCCGACCAGCCTGCGGCAGAGCCAGACCGAATTTTCTTTAGGATTCCGTTCTCTGCAGAGAAGGGTGGCGGATCTGCAGAGGGGACGGCGGAGCAGCTTGATTATCTGAGAGAGGATTACGTGGTCGCCACCGGGGGTGTCGAACTTGTCTATAAAAACTACAAGTTTCAAGCGGAGCGGATAGCGGTCGATCTACAGGCGAAAAC
>JAZFTL010000018.1:0-4470 GCA_036446675.1 Thermoanaerobaculia bacterium | reverse complement strand
GTCAAGCTGATCAATCTGGTCTTGCTTCAGGCGATCAAGGACCGCGCGTCTGACATCCACTTTGAACCTTTCGAGGACGAGTTCAAGATGCGATACCGCATCGATGGCATTCTGTACGAGATGGTGCCCCCCCCCAAGCACCTCGGGCCCGCCATCACAAGCCGCATCAAGGTCATGTCCAATCTCAATATCGCAGAGCGCCGCTTGCCCCAGGACGGCCGAATCGAGTTGACCGTGGCTGGGAATCACATCGACCTGCGTGTGGCGGTGTTGCCGACGATGCACGGCGAATCGGTCGTGCTCCGTGTGCTGGACCGTTCAAACATTCAGCTCGATCTGGATCGGATAGGAATGCGGCCCGACACGCTTGAAGTATTCCGGGCACTGATTCAGCGGCCCAACGGAATTGTGATCGTCACAGGCCCCACGGGCTCTGGAAAGACGACGACGCTCTACGCAGCGCTGTCGGAACTGAACTCGATCGAAACCAAGATTCTGACCGCCGAGGATCCGGTCGAGTACGATATCGACGGTCTCTGCCAATGCCAGGTGAACGAGGATCTGGGGTTGACCTTTGCCAGATGCCTTCGGAGCTTCTTGCGCCAAGACCCTGACATCATTCTTGTCGGTGAGATTCGCGACTTGGAGACCGCACAGATCGCGGTTCAGTCGGCGCTGACCGGGCATCTAGTATTCACCACGGTTCACGCCAACAATGTCGTAGATGTTCTGGGTAGGTTCCTGAACATGAAAGTCGATCTCTATAACTTTGTATCGGCGCTGAATTGCGTTCTGGCGCAACGACTGGTACGTAAGATTTGCCTGCACTGCAAGAACCCGGCACAGCCCTCGGCGCAACTCTTGGAAGACAGCGGGTTGGATATCGGAAAGTACGCCGACCAAGAGTTCTTCGAAGGTTCGGGGTGCTTGGAATGCAGCGGAACTGGATTTTTCGGACGCATGGCGATTTCAGAACTGTTGAATCTCTCGGATCGAATCCGTGAGCTGATTTTGGATCGCAGGCCGGCCTCGGAAATCAGAAGGGCTGCCCAGGAGGAAGGAATGATGTTCTTGCGGGAATCGGCCCTGCAGAAAGTCCTCGATGGAGTGACGACACTTCGTGAGATCAATAAAGTTACCTTCGTGGACTAGACGAGCGCTGGGATTGCAAGCGGTGCCGGTTCCGCCGGACATCTTTGCCGTTTCATCCGAATCTCTTTGCTATGCCAGAATCGTCCAGAGGCCGGAAGGCTTTGAATTGGTCGAGTTCCGGGAGGTCGAGCTCCCCGAGGGAACATTTGGGGGCGGTCTGCTCGGCGGTCCCCTGCGAGACCCCGGGGTGCTGCGAGAGCAGCTGGAAGAAGTGCTGAGCGGAGTTACGCCTACGCCTGAGAGCGCTTCTCTGGTGCTTCCGGACTCTTGGCTGAGGTTGATGTTTCTGGAATTCGAAAAGCTCTCCGGGGGGCCGCAGGCGAAGGAACAAGTTCTGCGCTGGAAGCTTGGCAAGGTCGTGCCTTTCCGCGTCGACGAACTTAGAGTTGATGCTCTCGAAGTGAGGCCGGCACCCGGCCAAGCGCTTCCAAAGAGAGTGCTTGTCGGTTTTGGTAGCGAATCCATGCTCAGCCATATCGAGAAGGTTTTCAGCGATAGAGGCATCCGTCTAGGGCAGATCTCGAACTCCAGCCTTAGTCTGCTGGCGGCCCTCGATGGACCGCTGGGCGGTGTCGGCCTCGGGTTGTTGATCAACGTGTTCGGCGGGAGCTATAGCCTGCTATCTTGTTGTAACGGCGAGCCCATCCTGTACCGATTGAAGAATCTGGGTGATTTGGATGATCACCAAGCTGGGAAGTTGATTCTTCAAGACCTGAGGCTAAGCCGCAATTTTCTGGCCGAGCAACTGCAGAACACTGTAGTGGGACGAATCGTTTTGCTTGCTCCTAAAGAGGCTGAGGTGCAATGGGTGGACCGGCTCGAACAGGTGTTCGAGATGCCTCCGCTTGCAGTCGAACTGGGGCATTTGCGGATTACTGGAAGTGATTCCTCTGTGCCGGTAAGGCAGGCCGCGATCTTGGTTGGGGCGGCAGCTGGGGAGGTAACCTGAGTTTCCGAACGCTCAATCTTGCGAAGCGCCCCCATACGAATCACCGACCCGTGGTGCGGGTCGCGATCGCGCTGTGGGTTTTGGCTGCGTTGTTTTGCCTTACGAGTCTGGTCTTCTATTGGGATTACTTCACCTCTCGAGGTCGGAATGCAGGGGCTCTGCTGAAGACCGAGGCGGAAATCGATCGGGAGATCGGTGAGCTGGAAGCGCTCTTGGATCGGCTCGACGCAGTCGATTTCGAGTTTCAGGAGCGAGAGAACCAAGCTTTGAATCAGAGAATTGCTCAAAGGGTTTTCTCTTGGAGCTCGCTCTTTGATCGAGTGGCGGAAGTCCTGCCAAATACAGTGAGCTTGGTCCGCATAGCCCCTAAGGTGAAGGTCCTCGAGGCGTCCTTGGATAGTGGCCCCCGATCTCAACCGGGCTCTACCATCGTGGAGCTCGGCATTTCGGGAAAAGCGCGCAATGACGAAGCGTTGTTGCAACTGATTGATCGCTTGTTCGAGCATCCGAGCTTTACCAGACCCAACCTGTCTAGTGAGAAACGTCTGAAAGGTCGTGAGCTGGGTTTTTCGATGACAGTCACGTTCTTGCCGGAGGTGGAGGCGTATCCGCGAGAAGCTAAGGCAGGGGATGGAAGCGGTCCGGCTTCGGTGACAGAAGGCTCAGCCGGCGCCGATCGAAGCGATCAGTTAGATGGAGAGCAGACTTGAGTGATTAGAAGAACAAACGTTTGGCGCGATCGCGTTTGGCTGTGGCTCCTCCCGCTCAGCCTGGTGTTGTTTGGCGGTGCCGCACTAGTGCTGCATCAAACGTCGTTTTCCGGGCGAGCGCGCCTGGGAAGTGCTTTCCTCGAGAGTCGCTCGAACGAGCTGAAGCAGCTACGGCGCCATCGATTGGATGTTATGGAGTCGCTGGCTCAGATCGAGAGCAATCAGAGGAATGTCGCAGAATTCTATGCGTCGAGACTCGCGACAGAAAGTTCACGATTGACGGCAGTGATCGCCGAAGTGAAAGACTTGGCGAGGCGTGCTGGACTTGAACCTAAATCAATCAGCTACCCTTCGCAGGCAGTAGCGGATTTCGATCTCTCGATTCGGTATATGGTGTTTTCTGTAACTGGAAGCTACTCTCAACTACGCCGGTTGATCAACTTCCTGGAGCTGTCGGACATGTTTCTCGTGCTCAATGAAATCAGCCTAGGTGGTCACGGTAACGGAAAGGACTTGAGGATTAGCCTGAGATTATCGACGGTTTTCAGCAGTAAGCAGTTAGAGGCGGGTCTTGCCGATCGAATGCAGGTGGAGGGATGAAGTCTAAAACGCGGCAGCAGCAGCTCTTGGCGATCTTGGTGGTTCTTATGATGTACTTAGGCTGGAACCACCTGCGTCCGAGGTTCGTTGCTTCGACGCGGCAGACTTCAGGGCGCCGGAGTTCGATCGCAGATATCGAAAGCAGAGTGGGCCAGGCTTTGCCTGACGAGTACCCCACTCTGTTGATCGCTGCATTGGATCGCCAGCCCGGTTCCTATTCACCGGGCCGGGATCCGTTTAGGTATGCTCCCGATGGGAAGTCGGAGAGCAAGCCTGTGGCGAGCGAGAAAGGAACTCCTCCCACGCCAAAGGCGCGCCGACCAGGGCCGAAGCAGGCTGCGCCTGAGGCAGCCGGCAAATCAGGCCTTCCGAAGATCGACTTAACCTATCTCGGAAGCTTTGGACTGAAACGACAGCCGATTGCGGTTTTTGTGCACGGTGGCGACATCATCAATGCAGTTTCCGGAGACGTTCTGAGCGACCTGTTTATCGTCCACTCGATCGGGTACGAATCCGTTGAACTCAAGTTTGTCGGTTTTCCGAATGAACCGGCCCATCGACTCGCCGCCGGAGGATAGACTCAGCAACTGTCAGGGGATCTAGAAGATGCGTAAGTGGAACGTTCAGGTCGCAACGGTAGGCCTTCTTCTCAGTCTGGTGGGTTGCTCAGGCTATCGAAGTTATCAGGAGGCTCAGCTGGCCGAGCAGACCGATAACTGGGACCGGGCAGTGTTGAAGTACCTCGAGTTGGTAGAGCGCGATCCGGGTAATATTCGCTACAAGACGGGCTTGATTCGAGCCCGAATCAGCGCTTCGCGGCAGCACTTCAAGCGCGGAAGAGAACTTCGGGACGCCGGCGATTTGGAGCGAGCGGTCCAGCAACTCCATGAAGCGGTGCGGCTCGATTCGACCAATCAGTATGCCCAGGCTGAGTTCGAGAAGGCCCGCGACGATCTCATTGCGGAGCAGGCCGAGTCCGCATCTCCGGCCTTGGCGGACCTGAAGAAAAAGATGGGCAAGGATTGACCATCCCATGAACGGCGACGCACGGCAACCGCT
>JAZFTL010000017.1:0-2403 GCA_036446675.1 Thermoanaerobaculia bacterium | reverse complement strand
GCCGACGGTAAAGAGGGGTCGGCACTCTACATTGCGGCTGGTTTTGGTATTTGAAGCTACGGGAGAGATCTTCAGGATTCGTCCTCTTGTACCGCTTCCGACAGTCCAACTTCTTGATCCGCCTTGGCCAACTTCTTCTGTTTGCGATGTTTACCCACCGCCTTGAGAAGCTTGCCCGATGAATACTCCGGAAGCGGGCCGCCTTGTGGACAGGCGCCGTAGTCGCAGCGCCAGAGCAGCAAGACCGTGAAGTTGAAGAACATGGTAAGAACGATGGCGATACCGATATTGTCCGTCCCGGCGGCGAGCCCTACCCCGATCGCCGTGAAAATGTAGAGGGCATCTGAAGTCTTCTTCAAGGTGTTACGGAATCGGACTGCGGCGACGATCCCCGCCAGGCTGAAAGCGAGGGCCACGCTATGCTGCACCATCACCACGACTCCCGTTACGGCGACCGGCAGCAGAATCATCGTCTGAACCACCGCTTGGTCGATGCCTGAGCGAGCCCTCGTCGCCATGTAGACCCACGAGACGGGAAGCATGAGCAGCACCACCATTGTGAGGTTCATAAGGAGATCCAAGCTGGACATCAGCAGTCCTAAGTCGTTGCCGGCTACCCAGAAGCTCTCCAGAGAGCTGCGCTCAACCTCGAAAGTTCCCGCCCCAGACTGCTGAAAGAGATGGCGACCGAATTGCTTGAAAAAAAGCAGGTCCAAGCCTGCCCCGAGGACAGCGAGAATCGTATAGTAAAGGGTGACCTGAAGGACGGGCCGACGCGGCGGCCCGACGTTCTTGTAGAGGAGCTCGGCGAATGTCATGGACAGAGGGTAGCATGAAGGCCTTGAGCTCGAGGGGCGGGACTGTGATCCTCTTCGGGCTGCAGCTGTGGCGGAGATCAGCTCGGGGGTGGTCTTGGCCCGCCGGTCGATGCGCAGTACTAGTCTCGCTTCTGGGGATTCAGCTCGGCACCTGTGTCGAAGCAGAGGAAAGGGGCCGTGAGACCGCAGGCGAGTCCGGCGAGCTCGTAGGGGTTTACGAACCTTCGGGCGTTCAGCAGCTGCCGGACGGACGGTTATTGATCGTTGAGGACGAGGCCCGGTCTCCTTTTGCTCTGCTCACCTTCGACCGCAAGGGTGAGCAGACCATCCGGCGGCTGAGATTGGGACCATCGTTCGCGCGCCAGCTTCAACTTGAGGACTTGGAGGGCATTGCACCCGGCGAAGACGGCTACATCTACGCAATCACCTCGCACTCACGCAAGCGGACCGGCAAGCGGGAGGCTTCGCGCGAGAGACTGGTACGTTTGAAAGTGGTTGGCGATCGCCTGACGGAGCTGGCAGTGACCGGCGGGTTGAGGGATCAGATCGTCGGACGACTGAAGTCTCTTGGCTCATCCGCCCGGGGCTTATTTGGGCTCAATATCGAGGGGCTGGCTTTCGACCCGGTCGGGAACCGACTGGTTATCGGCCTGCGCTCGCCCTTGGTGTCAGGCAGAGCTGTTCTGCTCACGATTGCTGAGCCCGCGAAGGCTTTTGCACAGGGCACGCCCCCACTGCTGGCTCCCGAGCACTGGCTGCTCGATCTCGACGGTGGGGGGATCCGCGGCCTTGCCTATGATCCTCACCTTCAAGGCCTTCTCATCTTGAGTCGCCGTGAGGGGCAGAAGGGCAAGAGACCGTTCAAGCTCTGGCTCTGGAGGGGAGGTCAAGAAGTTGCGCCTCGTCGGCTCCGCCTGGGGTCTGCAGCGGACCTTGACGCTGCGGAAGGAGTTACGCCGGTGCGGATCGGCGATAGAGACGGGATTCTGATTGTGCGCGATGATGGTAGTGCCGTCCAGAGGAAGGCCGCCCATTTCGTCCTACTAAGCTATCCTTCACTCCCGCTATCGGCACCGGGGGTGCCTACCCCTTGAAGTTCTTGTCGTCAGTCGAGAGAGAACCGCCGGGTCGCAGCATCCAGTTTCTTGCCGACAGTGACCGTTCCCCAGACGAGAGCAAACGATGGCACCATCGCCGTAAGCATTTGGACCGAAGGCAGGTCTAGTGGCGAAAGATGATTGTCCAGAACCGTCAGCAGCCTGGCAGCACTGAAAAAGAGAGCCCAGGCTAGAAGAACCCTCCTAACTCGTGGCAAAAGACCGCCGTACTCGGTGGACTGATCTTGCCCCGAGAGGGCAAGAAATCCGAGATTCGTCCCTAACAGAAGTCCCGACAGGCGTTGCGCATCTGGGGACAGAAGGACCATTCCCATAAGCGGCAGTGCGATCAGATAGATCGACGAGACAATTCTTGTAGAAGAGTCACCTGGCGGTGCAGGCTCGTGGTCGAGCTGGAACGTGGACCTGTCACTTCGATTAAGAATAAAGCGCGCGAGCAGCACCCCGGCACCTCCGAGAAGGGCGCC
>JAZFTL010000016.1:0-4602 GCA_036446675.1 Thermoanaerobaculia bacterium | reverse complement strand
ACAAGCTGTACTTGATCTTCGAGTTAGAACCACCGGCCCGTTCAAGTCCAGCGGCTAACCCACCTGGCCCCACGTCTGTGCTCTAGCCTGAACTTCTCACCAACTTTCTACTACGAGAACGCAAGTACATGAATCTACGGCGTTACCCAGCTTCTCGCTCCTCGACGTACTGCGAGAACGCCTGCGTCGCGCGATGAAGCTGGAAGCCTTGTATCTCCAGGTACTTGCGCCCTCTCGCTACGAATCCGGTGAGAAGCTCAGGCTAGGAGCGAAGCGCGGGATCAGCCGGCCAAGACCTTGATCGTTCGCCCGACGGTTTCCAACATTTCGCGGAGCTGGTCATAGTCCGGGTGTTTCAGTCGGATCCAGGCGTTTGCCATATAACCGGCCTCTACCGGTTGCGTCGAAGTTCCAGGTGGTGGGAAATGGCTATCGATCACCCAGTCACCAAATGCCTTTTGAATCTCTTCCATTCCTTGGTAGCCCACGATCTTGCCGTCCTGACTGGGCCGTAAGGAGATCATTCCCGCCGAGAATCGACGGCTCGGCACAGACTTCACTCGCCCGTGGACAATTGAAGCAGCCCACTCCTCATAGAGGTCCAGCTCATTGCCGGCCGAGTACAAGTCCCAAGTGCCAACGCCTGGAGGGCGGCATCCTATCTCTGAAAACTTGAGCCCTTTATTGCCGAAAAACCATTCCATGTGCGTTGCGGAGGTACCAATCCCAAGATGGCGAATCACCTTCTTTCCCATCGCCTTGACCTCGTCGTACCCAGGAGCATCGCTTCGATTGGTCGTAATGATGTACGGAGAAATCCAGCGGTGGCGCATGGCGTCCAGCACACCGGGATAGTAGTGCGAGATGTACTCATGAGCTACCTCGCCATCGATGGTCAGGGTGTCATAGAAACCCTCATGCCCCTCGATGTATTCTTCGGCCGCCACGGTCCTTCCGTGGTGCAGTCCATGCTCCAGAATGGCTTGTTCGAGTTCGTCGACGGTGTCGATCTTCTCGGTATCCGCGGCACCTGCCCCGTCCGGTGGCTTGAGAATGATGGGGAACCCCACGCTCTGCGCAAAATGCCGAACTTCCGCAGCCGAATTGACCCCTTCCGACATGGCGCAAGGCACGCCGTGCTTCCGGAGGAAGGCTTTCATGGCAGGCTTATCACGACAGAGAAAAGCGGTCTCGATAGAGGTTCCAGGTATCTTGGCGGCCGCCCTGACATGCGCAACCGGCAAAATGTGCGCTTCGATTGTCGCCTCGAGCCGATCAACCCACGCTCTATCCTGGACTTTATGAACGGCATCGATCATCGCCTGTTCGTCGCAGACGGAGCTGACCTGCTCATAGCCACCGAGAGCCCGCTGGACTCCAGAACTCAGGGCCTGCGGCGGAGCCTCGCCGATTCCGGTCACCTCTGCTCCAACCGCGGCCAAACCCTTCACGAACTGCCCTTGGTTGTGAGGAAATCCTGGCTCAACAAAGAGAATGTGCATAGACTTCTTCACCTGTCATCTAGGGTCGGTTAAGCTACCGACTATACCAGGGGAACTGATCTACCCCGGCGACTTCCCAGCTGACATCCATTGATCTCCAACACAGATGACGATCATTCTCCTTGGGCCGCAACGCCTTCACCCAACCCTCGCCACGGTAGTTTCCGATCAGGGAATCGAGGGCCCGATCGCTGCTGTAACGGCCGGTTGGCAGGAGCGCGAGGACGAAGATCACGACTTGCGAGACCACCTCGGCGGACGGACTCGAAACCTCCGGCTGTATCGTCGAGCCGAGACTGTTTTCAGGGAGGATCCGGAACTCTTCACCGCCTACAGAGCTCGCCAGGATCGCCTCAAGGGACTGCGGGAGCTTTACCGCCTGCGTCTGTCCTATGCCATGGAAGCAGCGAGAGCCCTACAGACCAGAACGACGAAGTCGCTTTACCTGAAGGGCGAGATCGAAGCGGCGATCGAGGAGGTCCGACGCCTGGACAGGCATCATCTCGAGCTTGTGAGTGAGATACATGCTGAGTTTGAGAGAGACTTTCAGCCGGCCCAGCGCCCGTCGGTCGAGCGCCAACGACGAGAAATCGCCACGGAGTTATCTGAATGTGCTGCGCTGGCAATTGCCGGCGGACATGTCGCTGCTCTGCTGAATAGGTTGCGACTCTTCAACTTGGTGGGATTACTCGAAAGTCAGACAATTCTGGCCTGGTCCGCGGGGGCAATGGTCCTCGGTTCCCAGATCGTCGTATTCCATGATTCCCCACCCCAAGGAGCTGGGCATGCGGAGGTCTTCGAGTCGGGCTTGGGAGTCTTCTCGGACCTCCTTCCTCTGCCGCACGCCGAGCGCAGGCTTTTGTTGTCGGATTTAGCGCGGGTGGCGTTAATGAGTCGCAGATCCACCCCACTGAGCTGCATACCCCTAGATGAAGGCGCCGAGCTGATTCGATCTGAGGGCCGCTGGGCACCGGAATCGTCGATCAATCGATTGACTGACGAAGGCACCGTTCTTGCCGTCAAGGACCCTTGGCCGGTGCAAGGTGGTACGGTATCGATCTAGCAATACACCGCCTTTGCTCGAGTACAGCCCTCAGTACCGAAACCATAGACAGCTTCGTGGAGGGGCACGACTTCCCCATTCAAGAGGGAGTCAATACTACTTTCGTGTTTCGCGGCGAGGCAAACAGTGTCGATCTCAGGCACTGGATCTATGGACTGCCCTCTACCCTGCCCTTCCGTCGGATTCCATCAACGGATCTATGGTATTTGGTACTGCAACTTCCTGAGGGTTCAAGGGTCGAGTACAAGTTCGAGGTCTCGACCGAGCAACAACACCGTCTCGTCAGAGATCCACTCAATCGCTTTAGGGCGCATGACCCATACGGCTCCAATTCGGTCTGCCATGGTCTCGGCTACAGGATTCCCGACTGGACAGTAGCCGATCCGGATGCACGTCCAGGCTCACTGAGCCACATTTTCGTCAATAGCAAAGCCTTCGGAGCCCGCCGCAAAGTCACAATATATCTGCCTCCGCGCTATCGGGCATCGCGCTCCTACCCGCTATTGATCGTCCACGATGGGCTCGATTACCTGCGCTACGCCAGCTTCGAAACCGTGCTCGATAATCTCATCTACCGTCTCGAAATTTCGCCGCCGGTGGTAGCTTTGATCCGTTCAGCCAACCGCCTGTCTGAGTATGCCGCGGATCGATCGCATGCTGCTTTCGTGGCAACGGAGTTGCTCCCATTGCTGGAGAGCCGCTATTCTCTGCTTTCAGGCCCTTCAGGCCGGGTTCTCATGGGGGCGAGCTTCGGAGCGGTAGCAGCTCTCAACGTGGCCTGGAGCTACCCCGGCCTCTTCGGAGGCTTGCTTCTCGAGTCGGGGGCATTCGCCTTCACCGATATCGGGACAGGCCAGCGGGGACCGGCGTTTGAGCCGGTCGTCCGATTCATGAATAGGTTTCGCGCGAATCCGGGAAACCCAGCTGAAAGGATCTTTCTCAGCTGCGGAATGTACGAGTCACTCATCTACGAGAATCGGTCACTGGTCCCGGTGCTTCAGTCAACGGAGATGGCCCTTCGGTATGTCGAATCCAGAGACGGTCACAATTGGGAAAACTGGCGCGACCGACTGCGGGAAGGGCTTTCTTTTCTCCTTCCGGGTCCGCTCTGGCTGGTCTATGAGTAGTCGATTGTCGCCTCGAGTTTAAGAGCAGAAAAATGCCAAAAGTCACCCGTATGATCGGTCTCTCGCTCGGCGCTGACCTGTGCTGGCCGATCTGCTTCGAAGAAATTCTGAAGCGACTTGATTTGACCCTCCGGATAGGGTCGGATGAAGTGCACTTCGAGTCCAAGCGAGTGCGCATTGAGCCGTTCGATTTGAATCAAGGCTGCGAGTTCGATGTAGTACTCGACCGGCTCACCCATTGGTATCACACCAGTCGAGAATGGATTAAGAAGGCCGTAATCATGGATGGCCTCTATGTGTTCAATAATCCTTGGTCACTCCAGTCAATGGAGAAACACACCGCTTACTGCGCCATGATGCGGCTGGGGCTGCCCGTGCCCGCTACATGGCTGGTTCCACCAAAGGAGTACGAGCCCAGCCCTGATCTCGAGATAACCCTTGCCAGGTATGCGAGCATCTTCGATCTTGGCGACATCGGCGCCGCAGTCGGCTACCCACTCTTTATGAAACCCTACGACGGGGGAGCCTGGGTCGGAGTCAACAGAATCGAGAACGCCGCCGAACTGAAAGAGGCTTACGATTCAAGCGGGACCCGAGTGATGCACCTGCAGAAGGCTGTAGACCCGTTCGACCTGTTCGTCCGTTGTGTCGGAGTTGGGCCTCAGGTCAATCCAATCCGATACGATCCAACCGCCCCGCTGCACGACCGTTACAAGGTCGAATTCAACTTTCTGAACGAAGACGACTGGTCGCTGGTGCGTGATATGACTCTGACGATCAACTCATTTTTCGGGTGGGATTTCAACTCCTGCGAATCTCTACATCAGGAGGGGACCTATTATCCTATCGACTTCGCGAACGCCTGTCCCGATTCTCAAGTCACCTCACTACACTTTCATTTTCCTTGGTT
>JAZFTL010000015.1:0-2112 GCA_036446675.1 Thermoanaerobaculia bacterium | reverse complement strand
CACATAACCGATATCTCTTGGGGCAGGGTCAATCATCCTTCCGAACACTTCTCGGTTGGCGACGAAATCAAAGTCGTTGTATTGAAGTTCGATCCTGAGACGGAGCGGGTCTCGCTTGGATACAAGCAGAACCACGAGGATCCCTGGGCACTCGCCGATAAGAAGTACCCGCTCGGTTCGAGAGTCAAAGGCAAGGTCGTAAGTCTGGTCGATTATGGCGCTTTCGTCGAGCTGGAAGCCGGAGTCGAGGGCCTCATCCACGTCAGTGAGATGTCGTGGACCAAGAAAGTGGTCAATCCATCGAAAATACTCAATCCCGATGACGAAGTCGAGGCAATTGTCTCGGAGCTCGATTTAGCTCAACGTCGGATCAGCCTCTCTTTGCGACAGGCGGAAAGGAATCCTTGGGAGGAGCTGGCAGTTTCTCACCCCTTGGGGGAGATCATCGAAGGCAAGGTGCGCAACCTTACGGAGTTCGGCGCCTTTGTGCAGATCACAGAGGAGATTGATGGTTTGATCCACGTTTCGGACATGAGCTGGACGAAACGGATCAAGCATCCGAGTGAAGTTCTCACCAAAGGTGATGACGTCAAGGCGAGAATCACTCATATTGACGTAGAAAATCAGCGTGTCTCGCTGTCGATCAGGGAATTCCTCCCCAATGAGTGGGAAAATTTTGCAGAAACTTCGAAGGTCGGTGACGGCGTGACAGGGCGCATCGTGAATGTTACGGACTTCGGCTTATTCGTTGATGTCTATCAAGGTCTTGAAGGCCTAGCTCACGTCAGTGAAATCGATGTTGAAGGTAGCGGCCTAGAAGATGACTTCAAGGTGGGCGATTGGGTGTCCGCTCGAATTCTGAGAATCGAAGAAGAAGACAAGAAAATCGGTCTGACCATCCGTGGAGTTACGCAGCCTTCAGCCGATGAGCTTGATCGATTGCGGGCGGAGTACGATGAAACTCAGAAATCCCGGGAGGTAGCAGGACAGGACGACCCAGGGTCAGACGTTGCCGGCGAAAAGGGCGCAGCCGTTACAGCACCTGAACCCGCAGAAGCTTCAGAAGATACTTCCGAGGTTGCCTCTGAGGCCGGTTCTGAAGATGGATCCGTCGAAGTTCCAGCATCAGGAGCCGGCGACTCCGAAGCCGAAGAGGCCAGTGAGTCGACCGCGGAGCCAGGCGAGGAGCCTGGAACAAGCGGCGACGCTGAGCCGGAGCCTGCAGAAGAGTCGCAGGACGCTAGCGCCGCAGAAGAGCCGGCATCGGCTTCCGAGTCGGAGTCGGAAGAAGCGGTGGCTACGGACGAAGAGACTGCCGACTCCGGGGCCGCCGCCGAGTCAGCTGAGGCTGGTGAGGTCGCCGCGTCCGACGACCAAGAAGAGGACGACACCAAAGTATCAGAGGACTCTGACGTGGATTGACACCGGGAGGCAGTTGGCTGGAAGGAGTGATTTTTAGGATCGCTAGATGACCTAGGTGCTCGAGGTAGTAGTGGAGCCCGCAGTAAATGGAAGTGACGGTATGACGAAAGCTGAACTGGTGGAGCAGGTCGCGGTTACGACCGAGCTGACCAAAAAGCACGCCGAGTTAATCGTGAATACCGTGTTTGACAGCATTATTCATTCACTCCGAAACGGCGAGAAAATTGAGCTAAGAGGATTCGGTAGCTTTCGGATACGACAGAGGGGAGCACGTATTGGTCGAAACCCGAAGACCGGAGCCCGAGTAGACGTGCCGCCCAAGAAAATCCCCTACTTCAAACCGGGAAAAGATCTAAAGAAACTACTGAATGGGGACTAGCATTCCTTGCTAGTGGTCTCATGAATCGAGGATTTATCTGTTCTCGAGGGACAGCACCCGAGTGACAGCGGAAGAAGAGGCGAGAGTGATCGACTCCGAATCAAATAGAAGCTTGGCTTCACAAACTATTCTGATCGTCTTGGCCTGGGCCGTGCCAGGTCTGGGACACTTCAGCTTAGGGCGGCGGGGGCGGGGTTTTGTTTTTCTGGCTGTGTGCACCATCTCATTGTTCATCGGATGGAGCCTGAACGGCAACCTGTACAGGATCGTACCCAACCAGCCGCTGAGTATTTTGGCGACTCTGGGATCTA
>JAZFTL010000014.1:0-7108 GCA_036446675.1 Thermoanaerobaculia bacterium | reverse complement strand
GACAATTGGGACCTCGGAATTGGTAAAGTAAATCGACTGTTGGATGCCTATAACAGCTACTACACATTATCTGGGATCGTCATCGAGAGAGAATCCAAATTCAACCTAAGCCTGGCGCGCCTTGCCAAGGGATTGGGCGATGTGTCCCTCTACTTCGATTGGATAGAAAATGGAACAGTTAAGACGGATTAGCCTGCTGGCGGGCCTTCTTGGAATTGTGCTTGCGATGCCGGCCGTTTCTCGAGATGATCAAAAGGAACCCGTCGCGACAAGTCCCCAAGAGGTGATTCGGGCATCAAATCAAGATATCCTCGATGTCTACGCGACCGGTGAAGAAGGCCCGGAAATCAATGCCAAGGTCTTTGCGTTTATGGATGCCGTCACCTCTTTCACCTCGATTGCCGCGTCGACGATCGATGGCTTTTGTGCCGACCCGGGCGACGACGAGTGTAGGGCCTTCAAGGATGTTTTCGTTCGCCTGTTGCGAGTCTCTTCGATCAAGAAGCTGGGCCGCTACCGGGCCGACAGCTTCGAGTACCTGGCGGAGTCGATCGAGGGTGACACTGCTGAAGTCAAGACCATCGCTCGCTATGGCGACGACGACATTGAGCTCGACTATTATTTGCATGCACACAATGAGGGTTGGGTCATAGTTAACTATGTAGTCGACGGAATTGATACTATAAAAAATTATCGCAAGCAGTTCTCGAGAATGCTGGGGCGAAGCTCCATAGTGTCGGTGACCGAGCGCCTCGCCAAGCGGGTCAAAGATATGGAGAGCGAAACGTAGTCGACACTACCGGGTGGGGAATCTTCGGGAGCGGTTTTATTTTCAAAAGAGAATGGGGCATTAGGGCTCATGGCAAACAGCATTAGGACTCTGCGCAAGCAGAAAACCATCTTCATGAAGGCTCGGCAGTACGATCGAGCGAAAGAGCTGGCGGCCGCCGGCTTCAGTCCGTATTTCCAACCGGTAGCAGCGCAGGCCGGAATGCGCTGGATCGTCGACGGCAAAGAACGCCTCGTAGCCTGTTCAAATGACTACTTGGGTCTGTCCACAGATGAGCGCGTCCGGGATGCGGCGCGGAGCGCCTTGAACGCTTTCGGTACCAGTTGCACCGGCTCTCGATTCCTCACTGGAACTCTGGTGTTGCACGAGAAGCTCGAGGAAAAACTTGCGGAGTTTCTGCAAGTCGAGTCCGTCTTGACCTTCAGCGGTGGATTTCTCGGTTGCCTCAGTGTGCTCAGTGCGCTGGGGGGCCGCAAGGACTACCTCTATTTCGATCGAGATAATCATGCCAGCCTCTACGACGGTGGCAGACTCTCGTTTGCGCGTGTCCGTAAGTACCACCACAACGACGTCGAAGACCTGGAGCGACTCTTGGAACGAGACGCCGGCAAGGCAGGCGGCAAGATCATCGTCAGTGACGGGATCTTCTCGATGAGTGGGCATATCGTGCGGCTCCCCGAGATCGTCAAGCTGGCCAAGAAGTACGATGCGGCGCTGATGCTGGACGATGCCCATGCCACCGGAGTGCTGGGTGTAAACGGTCGGGGCACGGCCGAGAGTTTCGGACTCGAAGGCGATGTCGACCTGGTCCTCGGCACTTTTTCGAAGGCGTTCGGATCCCTCGGGGGGTTTGTCGGCGGCGCCAAGGAAGTCGTCGATTACGTGAAACACGTGGCCCGCCCCTTCATGTTTACCGCAGCCCTGCCGGGCATGCAAATCGCGGCTACACTCAAGGCTTTAGAAATCATTCGAACCGAGGGGTGGCGCCGCGAGAAGATGTGGGACAACGTGAATTTCTATCTGAAGGGCATGAGCGAGTTGGGATTCAACACCCTGGGCTCCAACAGTCCAATCGTTCCTGTCTTGATCGGCGACGAGCACCGGGCATTTCAGTTTTGGAAAGACCTTTGGGAGACCGGGATCTATGCCTCGCCGGCGGTTCCGCCCTCCGTGCTGGACGGGGAATGTATCGTCCGCACGAGCATCTCCGCCGAACACAGTCGAGAGGACCTCGTGGAGATTCTCGATGCTTTCGAGTTTGTAGGTTGCGCCCAGGGAGTGATCTAGTAGCGCGCTACGATTACAATCCTGCTGAAGCTCGTGAACGTAGCCAAGGTCCGATCTCGCCGCGAGCTGCGGGCCTTTATCGAACACCCATACACCAAGTATGCCGGCCACCCTTTCTGGGTGCCGCCGCTTCGAGTCGATGAGCGGGCTCAGCTCGATCAGCACAAGGATCCCTTCTTCGACCATGCCGAAATGGAGCTCTATCTGGCCAGGTCGCAAGGTCGGGTAGTCGGCCGGGTCGCGGCAATTCACGACCATCGACACCAGCAGGTGCACGGCGAAAAAATTACTTCCTTCGGATTCTATGAAGCCGATAGCCAAGAGTGCGCTCAGCTGCTGATGGCGAGAGTAGAAGACTGGGCTCGGCGGCGCGAAGATGTCGCGGTTCGGGGCCCCTTCAATCCATCGTTGAATCACACCGCTGGGTTTCAGATCGATGCCTTCGACAGGGTGCCTTTTTTGATGACGCCGTACAGTCCCGCCGAGTATCCAGAGCATATGCAGCGCTTAGGGTACGAAAAGATAAAGGATCTCTACGCCTGGCATCTCGATTACTCCAGCTCGATCGACAGGCGACTGGAACGCATTGCGGAGCGAGTTCAGCGACAGAAGGGCATGACCATTCGGGCGCTCAATATGAAGGCATTTGATCGCGAATTGGCCAGCGTCCTGGAGATCATGTCGCTGGCATGGGCCGACAACTGGGGGTTTATCCCGCCTACCGAGCGGGAGTTCGCTCAGTTGGCGAAACAACTGAAAATGATCGTCGATCCGAAGTTGATTCTGTTCGCGGAAATTGCGGACAAAACTGTCGCGTTCTCTGTTACCCTGCCGGACCTCAATCAGATACTCAGGAAAATTGATGGAAGACTCTTTCCCTTCGGATTGCTGCGGCTGCTCTTGGGGAGGAAAAAAGTCGACCGGGTACGCATGCCGCTGTTGGGAGTCCTTCCCGAGTATCGCGGCAAAGGTCTTTTTGCCCCACTGATCATGCGGTCGATCGAAGCTGCTCGGAACGCCGGATTCAAGACCGGCGAATGTTCCTGGGTGCTGGAAGACAATATCGATATGAATCGCGCTATCCAAGCACTCGGCGCCCATCACTACAAGACCTACCGTATCTATCAGAAGCTACTGTAGTGCACCCGTAGAGCCAAGCTGGAAGTCGAGGCTGAGATGAAGCGAATCGCTGCGGTTACCGGGGCCACCGGATTTGTCGGCCGGCACCTCTGCGCCCACCTCGAACGATCCGGGTGGGAGGTTCGAGGCGTCGTTCGCGAGGAGAGCCGAAAGCCCCTCCCGGACGGCGTGACGCGAATCCCAGCCAAGTTGGAGAGATCCTCCCTGGGAAAGGCCTTCGGCTCAGCCGAAGTGGTCTTTCATCTTGCGGGAGTAACGCGAGCGAGGAACCTCGACGCCTATCTACCGGTCAATGTCGAAGCCGCCCGTCAGGTTGGCCTGGCGACTCGAGACGCGGCAGCGAGGTTGGTCCACGTTTCGAGTCAGGCTGCCGCCGGTTGTGGCACTGTCGAGCACCCGCGCCTGGAATCCGACCTGCCCCATCCGGTAAGCGACTACGGCAAGAGCAAGCTACTCGGCGAGGAAGCGATTCGAGGGATCGAGGGTTTGGAATGGATCATTGCCCGTCCCAGCGCTGTATATGGTCCCCGGGACCGTGATTTTCAGGCTCTAGCCCGGCTTGTCGGTCGGGGGGTGTTTCCGCGGACGTGCCCTCCAGACACGGCCTATTCCATGATTTTCGTGGAAGATTTGACCCGGCTTCTCGAGGCGCTTGCCCGGTCGCCGCAGGCGGCGAGGCGAGTTTTCTTCGTCTGCCATCCAACCCCGGTTACCTCGGACGATCTTCTCCAGGCCCTTGCCGGGATGTTTGGGAGGCCTTGCAGGTCGATACCCATTCCCAAGATTCTTCTCTGGCTCGTCATGTCTTTGGGCCGACCGGGGTTCTTTTTCGGGCGACCTCCGCTGCTTACAGAATCGAGATACCGTGAGCTGACTGCCGGAAGTTTCGTCTGTTCGAGCGACAGACTACGCCGGCTGACCGGACCGATAGAGATGACTTCACTAAGCCGGGGATTGAAGGAAAGTCATGCCTGGTACTCGAGCTAGATCCGGAGTGCCTCTCATCATTTGTCATCCCGACCGAAGGCGCTGCAGGCGCCGGAGCGGAGGGATCTGGGCGGGGGACTTAGAACTAAGAACGCGACGGTTGGTATGCCACCCATCCCCCAGATTCCTCACTCGCGTTCGGAATGACAACGGGAGAATGCGCTCGGAATGACCAGGGCGGACTGCTCTTGGAACTCGAAAACTTGACTCAAACGTTAAGATGTCAAGCGATAGGAGATACCTAGCGGCCGGATCTGAATTGTGGACTCTTAAGGGAAGTCCGTGAAAACAGCCCGATCGGAGCTCTGGTAGCTCCGACCGGGCCTCTTCTTACAGGTTGATCCTCTCGGGTAGCGAATGGCTACTTATTGTGGGCTTCGAGCAGAATCTCGATGTCTATCTCGCTACCGACGATCATGTTTCCCGCCCAACTGCCCACTCCGACACCGAAGTCGCCGCGGTCTATCGTCATGGAAGATTGGAAACTTGCCACGCGGGTGGTGCCGCCGAGCATCGGCTGCATTTTCTCCGGGATCATCTGAGTGCCCAGCAGAGTGATGGGTAGTTCAACATTGCGTGAGGTGCCCCTGATGGTCAGTGGACCGCTGGCGATGAGCTGATTCTCGCCTACTTTACGGACCGATGTACTCGTGAAGGTCATATAGGGATAGTTTTCAGCATCGAACCAATCGGCGCTGCGCAGATGGTCGTCCCGTTTCTGATTACCGGTATTGACGCTCGCCACTCTGATGCGCGCTTCGACCGTACTCTTTTCCGGATTGACGTCGTCGTAAGCGAGGGTAACCTCAAAATCTTCGAAACTACCGTTCACCGGAGTAAAGAAATGATTGACCGAGAAGTTGATTGCGGTGTGGGCACCGTCCGCCGACCAGGCGGCCTGCTGGGTTGCGATAGCGTAGGGAGAGAGTACCCCGACCATCAAAGCGACCATTAGAATAGCTAGGTATCCACGAGTTAGAGTGAGTTTTTGTTTCATTTTGAGTTCTCCTTTTTGGTTGTCACCTGCTTGTTTCGGATCCGACACAACGTCGAATCAGCAGGTGAGTGCCACCAGGAGCCGAGTTCTTACACTCGAGGATCGGAGTCGTCTTTCTCGACATGAGAAATTCGATCCAGAATGGAGTTGCGTAGCCGCTGTCGCGAGCCGGGCTCTGCAGGCACGCCGCCGAAGACCTCTCGCGCCGCGCTACCGATCTGCTGCATCTGCCGGGAGTAGCGCCGACAGTGGCGGCACATGAGGAGATGGAACTTCATCGCCAAACGCCGCAGCAGGCGCTCATCGCCTACATCGTCTGATGCGATCGAACGGGAAACTTCTTTGCAGGTCAGCATAGCGATCAGGTTTGCTCCCACTTGGTTTCCAGACACTCGCGGAGCCGGTTACGGGCGCGGAAAAGCATCACTCCGATGTTAGTGGTGGAAACATCGAGAATCTTACAGATCTCCTCGGTCGAGAGTGCCTCGACCTCGCGAAGAACGAAGGCGTCTCGCTGTCGATCGGGCAATGTTTCGAGGCAACCGTTGATCTCGTGGCGGGCCTCTTTGGCAAAGAGCACCTTGTCGGGGCCGCGTGGCGGCCGGCTCCAGCTCTGGTTTTCGCTGAATCTACTTTCGAACACTTCATCGATATCGTCCATTCTGCGGTCTTTGGCGAAGCCGCGTCTGGACTCCTGGATCTTGCGATAGAGGATTCCGAAAATCCAGGTACGCACATGAGAGCGTCCCTCGAATCGGGATGCGGTCTCGATGAAGGTGGTAAAGGTGTTCTGGGCGACCTCCTCGGCCTGGTCTTGGTTGAGTCCGGACCCACGGGCGGCGCGGACGATCTGGTCCAGATAGGCGTCGGCCACGGCTGCCAGTGCTTCGCGATCCCGCCGGCGAATTCGGGCAGCGAGGTCAGGGTCGCTCAGAAGGCTTGAATCGAGCATTGCGACAGTTTTTGGTCCCGTGTAAGAAGCAGGGGATCAGATGCACTCATGGGTCATGCGGTGGGTCGATCTCGATTCCACTCGCTTCAAATTGTACGGCCGGGGCCGCCGAAAAGACTCCGATCGTCCGAAGATAGATGATTATGGTACTTGATAAGGGCAAAAAGGATAGACATGCAGGGTTTGGGACCCTGTTCTTTCTGCTCGTGATCGTGACGTCTCTAGTGCCCCGCTCCGGAACCGCCGAGGTCAGTCCATATCTACTCGACACCGGCCCGCTGAGAATACGCGACCAGTTCTTTCTGGGAATGGGATTCCTCGCCTTCGATCCAGTCTCCTCAGATGTTCTACAGGTCGGGGAGTGGCAGATCGACTTGATCGAAACCGCTACAAACAACTTCGCCCGTTCCGGTGCTGCGGGTGATGTACTCGAGAAACGAGACCGGCGGGAAGCCTTGACTCTCGATCAGCTGCGCTCGATCGATCCGGCAGATGGCGACTCCGGCATCTACTTCGTCGATGGCGAGCTCTACCGCACTGCCGTCGCGCTTCGGCGTGGCATTGGTACAGGCGTCCAGCTCGAAGTGGTGGTTCCCGTGCTCAGTTTCGGCGGCGGGGTGGTCGATTCGCTGGTCGAAGGGTTCCATCGCGCCTTCGGGTTCGGTCAGGCCGGCCGGCTGGGGGTACCCAAAGATTCCTTCCTGGTCTACGCGCGCAGTCGAGAGGGCGAACTATTCATCGACAGCGATCCGGGCCTGATTCTCGGCGATCTCGTGCTCGACTTCGGCACCCAGCTTCTGCTCACTCGCTACTACTCCAAAGCTTGTATTCACGGATCTCTAGGGTTCTTGGCGCTGGGCGCCTCGGATCAATATGGGCTGGACTCTCAAGCCATCGGCTCTGGAATGATCGCCTATGAGCGTGGACTGGGGCCCTCGACGAGCGACCTGATCCA
>JAZFTL010000013.1:0-3694 GCA_036446675.1 Thermoanaerobaculia bacterium | reverse complement strand
CATCTAAAGCAGCTCCTGTTGAGTTCACCTATGTCGCTGCCGCCTCGCAAGAAACCTGATCGCCATTACGATTTCGACCGCATGAATGTGTGGTTTGCCTGGACCTCGGTGGCGCTGTTGTTGGTGACTGGGTGGATGGTTTGGGCGGACTACGAGAAGCCATGGAAGCGTATTCAAGCGGAGTTTCGGGACTTGGAGCGTGAGGACCTGGCGGTTCAAGCTGAGGTTGAACGACAACAGCTCAACGCGAATGAAATTGAGCAGGTGCAACAGGATATCGAGGCAGAGAGCAAAAGACTCGAAGAGCAACGCCAGGAGATCGGTGAGCTCGAAGAGCGTCTTGTCGCCGCCGGAGACGCGGTCTACGCGGAAGATGTTGCGAGCCGCAAGACGAAATCTTTGCTGGATACGGCGAATTACATCTACGATCGCGCCGTCCAAGAAGGCGATCCAGAGCAAGTGGAGAAGGCCCGGAGCGACGTCGAGAACCTCAAGAATGAACATCTGGAGCGGCGCAAGACTCTGGAGGCTCTGCTCGAGCAGGAGACCCAGGATAAGAATGCTCTCGAGCAACGACGCGCCGGCTTAGAGCAAGCCCGGAATCGACTGGCAGCCTTAAACCAAGGCTTCGATTCGCTACAAGAGCGTGTTGACGGGCTAGAAAAGAAGATCGATTACTATCTCTTGAATGCTCCGCTGATGGATATCTTCAAGCCACCGGTTAGTGTGCAGCAAGTCATGCTGCCCGGTCTGTATCACAATATCAATTTCACCAATGTCGACCGTGTGGATCGGTGTGTGACCTGTCATGTGGCAGCTAACCGCGAAGGATTCGACGGTGAGCAGTGGTCTGTGCCCTTTCGAACCCATCCACGGATGGATCTGTTTGTCGGAGCTGCATCGCCACACCCGTATAGCAAGTTTGGTTGTACCAGTTGTCATGGGGGCTTGGATCGAGCCGTCGATTTTTCTCGGGTTGGTCACAGTCCGCAGAATTCTGAGCAGGGCGAGGAGTGGACCGAAAAGTGGGGATGGGAGAGGCAGCCTTACCTTGCAACCCCCATATTGCCGGCTAACGTAACAGAAGCGGGTTGTGTTACTTGTCATGCAGGAGAAGTTTGGACTCCACAATCTGAGGTTCAGGATGTAGGGCGAGAGCTGGTCAACCGGATGGGCTGTTTCGCCTGCCACAAGATCGACTACCCCGCCTTCGAGAATTTGCCTCGGCCAGGTCCGAGTCTGCGGAAGGTCGCAACCAAAACTACTCCTGGATGGGCTTACCAGTGGATCTCGGCGCCTCGAGACTTCCGACCTACAAGCTGGATGCCGCACTTCTTCTTTCAAGAGAATACCGTGAGTACCGAGAACGCCGCGCGCCAAAAAGCGGAGATCGCATCTGCGGTCGCCTATCTATGGGATCAGTCAGCAACCTCCTCATACGAGTCCGCTCCCCCGGGAGATGGTGAAAGCGGTCGTCAGCTCTTTGAGACGGTGGGTTGTACCGGCTGCCATCTCCTGGATGCTGATGCAACGAGAGATCAGTACTTTCCTCAGACCAACAGAATGCACGGTCCGAATCTCGTTCGAACCGGCAGTAAGGTTTCGAGCGGCTGGCTCTTTGCATGGCTCAAGGATCCCAAAAAATACAATCCGGAAACCCGCATGCCGAGTCTCCAGCTCACCGACCAGGAAGCCGCCGACCTCGTCGCGTACTTGATGGCCAGCCGAGACCCTGACTTCGAAGGGCTATCTCTCCCCCAAATCGATCTAGATGTTCGCGACGACCTGGTCCGAGTGTATCTGCAGAGTAAGAAGACAATCGAGCAGAGTGAAGCGGTTCTGGCGGCAATGAATTCTCATCAGAGAAACGTGTTTCTCGGCAAAGAGACCGTTCAAAAATACGGCTGTTGGGGATGCCATGAGATGGCCGGATTTGACAACTTGAAACCCATCGGTACAGAACTGACTGAGGAGGGGTCGAAGCCACTCCATCAATTCGATTTCGGTCATGTCCACGACGTTCCGCACACCCGGCATGACTGGATCAAGACCAAGCTGATGCGGCCCCGAGTGTGGGACAAAGGCAAGGAAGAGGCTAAGGCCTACGGCGAACTCTTGAAGATGCCGGACTTCGGCATGTCGGAGCGGGAGGCCAACGCGGTGCTGACAACGGTCCTCGGGTTCACCAGAGAGTCCGTTGTCGCCTCGCGCCGGGCTGGAACATCGCAACGGAAAGCGGCGCTGGCAGCAGGTCGCAAGTTGATTACCACTATGAACTGCCAAGGCTGTCACCTGGTTGAAGGTATCGGCCACGCGATCCGCAGCGCCATGGAGAACGAAGACCTTCTTCCGCCAAACTTGGCGGCGGAGGGCGCCAGAGTTCAAGCGGACTGGCTCTTCGGCTACCTGCATGATCCTGAGAGCGTACGGATGCGCCCCTGGTTGGGAGCCAGAATGCCGACCTTCGGCTTCTCCGATTCCGAAGTGAATACTCTGATTTCGTACTTCGGAGCTCGTGAGACGCGCCAAGCGTTTGCTTCGGTGCCTGAACGCCCGTCGAGTCGCGACCTGGCCGCCGGAGAGGTGGCGTTCGGCATGTTCCAATGCGCCAAGTGCCACCCGGCGGGTCCGCAAGATCAGACCGATGGGGTGGTCAGCGCTGGAGAACTGGCTCCCTCGCTGCTTCTCGCACGCAACCGCTTGCGCCACGATTGGGTCGCATCCTGGATTCTGCAGCCGCAAAGTTGGATTACCGGAACCCGTATGCCCTCGAATTTTCTGCAAGACAAGCAGGGGAATTATTCCTCGCCTTTGGCGGATGCCATCGACGCCCCAATGTTTGCGGGCCAAAAGCGCCGCTTGTTGAGGCTCTTCGAAAGTGAAAAGGACCTTGCCGAACATTTGGGTGATGCAGAGTACGTGACGAGGGTATTGCGCGACCACATTTGGTGGAGTATGCCCAACTGATCTTTTTGACCTGCTCTATACTAACGACGACACGAATCCTCGGTATCGTGAGATACTTACCAGTCTGCGTTGACTCATCACACCGGAAGTTTTTCAAGGAGGAAAGACAGCATGACAAAGAAAGCACTTTCGTTGGTGCTTACATCAAGCACAATTCTATTCACCGCCGGCTGTGGCGGAGGCGGCGAGGTGTCGTCGACGCCCCAAGCCTCAGAGTCCAGCCCGGCACCGGAAGTAGCGACTGGACCGTCCGGATCAGTGTCTGGAGTCATCACCTATACGAACGGAGATCCGGATACCGAAATCAAGATGGCTGCCGATCCTACATGCCAGGGCTTGCATTCGGATGCCGTCTACACAGAGAGGGTCGTCGCCAGCGAGGCCGGACAGCTAGCGAATGTTTTCGTATACGTCAAGGAGGGCGTGACCGGCAGTTACTCGGCTCCGTCGGACTCTATGGTGCTTGACCAGAACGGTTGCCAATATTCACCCCACGTGTCGGGGGTCATGGTCGGCCAGACGCTGGTGATTCGCAATAGCGATGCTACTCTGCATAACGTCCATGCATTGCCGAAGAATAACCCCGAGTTCAACCAGGGGCAGCCCTTTCAGAACATGGAGATCGAAAAGACGTTCGATGCTGCCGAGGTGATGATTCGATTCAAGTGCGACGTCCATCCCTGGATGGGTTCGTACATGGGGGTCGTGGAGCATCCGTTCTTCAACA
>JAZFTL010000012.1:0-9383 GCA_036446675.1 Thermoanaerobaculia bacterium | reverse complement strand
AGATCTTTTCGCCGAAGCAAAAAGACTTGAGAATTAACGTTGACTCTTCCTCTATTCAGTTTTCAAAGAACCGGTTTCGCCACCTAAAGGCGAACCTTGAACTTACAACAGGCTATGCGCTCTGTCAATTAAGACTCAAGGCCTGAACCCATCCGAAAGCTGTTGTAGAACCTTCCAGCTCCCGTCTGGATTGCGAACTGTACGGCTTGCGACAGTGGAAGTCAACCCTTTTGTTGAAGGTCCGTCACAAAATCGATGGGAACGCCTGAAAATCACTCTTGCTCTGCTCAGTCGCTAGGTCTCGTCAAGAAAATCTATCCTCCTGCCCTCTACTTTCCATGGTTCGGTGAGCAGGCGGCCGAGCGCTCGGGGATACGCTCGATGCTCTTCCCGTAAGATTCGCGATGACAGCGAGCCCACATTGTCGCCAGATCGCAGACCCACAGATCGCTGCAGCACGATAGGCCCGTGATCGAGCTGTTCATCCACTAGGTGGACAGTGCAGCCGGAGACCTTCACTCCGTGGTCGATCGCCTGCTGCTGGGCATCGAGACCGGGAAACGCCGGCAGGAGGCTCGGGTGAATGTTCAGGATGCGCTGCGGATATCGATTGATGAAGGCCGCGCCCAAGAGGCGCATGTAGCCCGCCAGGCAGATCCACTCGACCTTGGCGCTGTCCAACTCCCGCATCAGCTTCGCCTCATGGGCCTCCCGGCTGGGATCGAGTCGATGCGGAATACACAGGGTGGGAAGTCGTAGAGCGCGGGCCTTCTCCAATCCGGCAGCGTCGGCGTTATTGCTGATCACCAGAACGATTTTAGCCGGAACCTCGCCCCGCTCCATCGCTTCATGCAGGGCCAGGAAATTGCTGCCGCGGCCGGAGATAAGGACCGCAACGGACGCCGTCATCTGTCTGACCTTTCGAGCAGTGCTTCAGGCGTTGACTGGCCAAGGTCGTAGACCACGCCGCTGCCGCCCTTCTGGACGGTCCCGATGAGAGCAGCCGTCATGTGGGCCCGACGGAGTTCCGCTAAGATCTCTCGCAAACCCCCAGGGGCAACCACGGCTACCATGCCAATGCCCATGTTGAAGACACGAAACATCTCCGCAGTGGTAATTTCTCCGTGCTGTTGCAACTGATGGAAGATCTCAGGCACTTCCCAAGTTCCCACCTTAATACTGGCGTGGCACTTTTTCGGCAAGACTCGCGGCAAATTGTCGGTCATACCGCCGCCGGTCACATGCGCCAGAGCATGCAGCGCGGGATGCCCCAGAACAGGGCGGAGTGCACTCAAATAAGAGGTGTGCGGCTGCAGCAATAGTTCGCCAATACCCTTCGACTCCGTCGACCCGGGAATACGATCCTGCAGACCAAGCTCCAACTTCTCAATCAGAATCTTTCGCGCCAGCGAGTAACCATTGGTATGCAAACCGTTCGAAGGCAGGCCCAAGAGCACATCGCCTGGCTCGACTCGACTCGCATCGAGCAGCAGCACCCGGTCAACCACCCCGACTACGAAACCCACGAGCTCATAGTCTCCGGGTTGGTAGAAACCCGGCATCTCGGCAGTCTCTCCACCCAGCAAGGCACAGCCGTTCTCCTTGCACGCTGCCGCTACGCCACCTACCAGCTCCACCAGACGATCCGGGTTCAACACTCCGGCTCCGACGTAGTCTAGAAAGAACAAGGGCACGGCCCCTAGTGCGAGGATGTCGTTGACACAGTGATTCACGATATCTCGGCCCACAGTAGAGTAATCGCCGGCCATCCGAGCCAGGATCAACTTGGTCCCAACGCCATCCGCGGAGGCCACCAGGACGGGGTCCTCCAACGCCGCAAAGTCGGGTCGAAACAGACCCCCAAAGCCTCCCACATCCGTGAGAACGCCTGGGGTGCGCGTCTGGCGCGCCAACTTGCGGATACGCTTCAGAGCCTTGTCTTGGGCCTCGATATCGACCCCCGACAGGAGATATGCACTCTCAGTCGATGACTTCTCCATCGACTGAGAGGCTATCGCAAAAAGGATGTGGGTTGTATTGCGGTGCCTAACTTAGATGGTTGCGAATTTTATCCAATTTGGCTTGCTGTTCAGCTGACAACAAATTCTTGATGCGAATCGCAAGCGACAAATGTCGGCGCTTTATCTTCGATTCGAGATCCATCATCGCCCGAGCGATCTCGAGCGCAGCGCCTTCGTCGACCCGCGCGGTGCTCAGCAGAGCCTCCAGCTCCTCGCTCAAGCCGGCGAGCTCGATTTGGAAACTGAAGAAGCCTCTAAGGCCGCGCCCAACAGGCGGTGCAAAAGGATTCGGATGGACCCTGGAGGGCTCCGAGCATTCCGTCGAGCGACAGATACGCCAAGCTGTCAGCTCCGATAAAGCCTCGAATCTCCTCAACGGTGTGATTTGCAGCAATCAGTTCCCGACGTGTCGGCATGTCGATCCCGTAGTGGCAGGGCGACCTGGTGGGAGGACATGAGACTCTCATATGGACTTCGGCAGCTCCAGCGTCTCGAACCATCTTGACGATCTTCGGCGATGTCGTGCCGCGCACGATCGAGTCGTCGACCAGTACAACTCGCTTGCCGGTGATGAGGTGGCGCACTGGATTGAGTTTGATCTTGACGCCAAAGTGACGAATCGACTGCTTGGGTTCGATGAATGTGCGGCCCACATAGTGGTTGCGAATCAAACCGAATTCCATCGGTAGCCCCATCTCACGGCTGAACCCCAGCGCCGCAAAGA
Source organism: Thermoanaerobaculia bacterium (assembly GCA_036446675.1). Classification (GTDB taxonomy): domain Bacteria; phylum Acidobacteriota; class Thermoanaerobaculia; order Multivoradales; family JAHEKO01; genus JAZFTL01. Next base: position 6,638 of record JAZFTL010000012.1, on the reverse strand, counting down.
GACCGCTGTCAGGAACCGGAACGACGATATCGGCATCGGCGGGAGCCTCTCGCGCCAGGGTGGCTCCCATCGCCAGGCGCGCCTTCGCCACGGGTTCGCCGAACACATCGCTGTCGGGTCGCGCAAAGTAGACCTGTTCGAAAGCGCAGTGACTGGCCTCCGCCTGCTCAGAAAGCCGGTGAGTCTCGACCCCTTTCTCTGAGACAACGACAACATCTCCTGGGGCGAGTTCCCTGACGAATTCAGCTTCCTGCAGGTCGAGAGCGCAGGTTTCCGATGCAAAGCAAGTAGCCCCCTGCGACTCTCCGATCACCAGAGGTCGGTATCCCCGTGGATCCCTCGCGGCAATGAGCTGGGCGTCGGTGAGTAGCAAGAGAGAGTACGCCCCTTCGACCTGCGAGAGAGCTGACATCAGGGAGTCGACCACCTCCGGGCGTGGGTCGCGCGCCATCAAATGCAGTATGACCTCTGTATCGCTAGTGGTTTGGAAAATCGCTCCCTTCGCCTCCAGCTGCTCTCTCACCTCGACAGCGTTGGTTAAGTTGCCGTTGTGCACAATCGCCAGCGGCCCCATCGACGTCTTGACGACAATGGGCTGAGCATTCGACAGCACACTGGAGCCGGCGGTCGAATAGCGCGTGTGACCGATGGCTCGACTCCCTTTGAGTCGTGCCAAGACCGCGGCATCGAAGACATCGGCGACGTACCCCATCTGGCGTTCGGCATGAACTTGGGCACCATCCCACGAGACGATACCGGTACTCTCTTGTCCCCGGTGCTGCTGCGCATAGAGACCCAAGTAGGTCAAGTTCGCCGCATCTGGGTGACCACTGATTCCAAATATTCCGCACATAAAATCCTGCTCACATAACGATGTCGACATAATACCGCAGGCGACGTAGTTACGAGGATAGAATCCCTTTAGCGACCCGATGGGCAATGAAGCGAGCCGCAAATCTATGATTCATCGCATCGAAATCGCCACGAAGCCGGGTATTCGAGAGGCTCGTGGCGAGCATGTCGCGGCCCAGATTCGAAGGTACCTGGAGCTCCCTGTCAAGCGAGTGCGCACCCGCGACGTCTATCTAATCGAAGAAGTCGATCCCCTCGCTCAAGCAATCTCGTCCAGCGAGCTGCAACGGATCGTGCAACATTTTTCTGACCCGGTGTTGCAAATCGGCGCAATCGACCGGATCGTCGATGCCGTGTCCGAAGTTGTCGTTGCGGTCGGCTACCGGCCCGGAGTGGCGGATACGGTCGGCAAGAGCGCCAAGGTCGCGATAGAAGACCTCCTCGACCGGCCGCTGACGAATGCCGTTCAAATCTACACTTCACGCCTCTACTTGATTGACGGTCTCAGCACAGAGCAGGCGCAACGAGCCGCTCGCGACCTCTTGGCGAATCCGGTGATTCAAACAATTCAAGTCTCCTCCTATCCGGACTGGCTCGAGCGAGAACCAGAGCGTGCAGTGCCAAGGGTTCTCCTCGGGGACACCCCACTCACAGTGCAGATCGATCTTTCCGGCAGCACCGAAGATCTCCTGGAGATCAGTCGCCAAAGCCTCTTGGCGTTGTCACTTGTCGAGATGGAGACCATTCGTGACCACTTCAGCGGCAGCGGAAGAGATCCACGCCGAACCGCCTTAGGGCTCAGCACATTGCCTACAGAGGTCGAACTCCAATGTCTGGCACAGACTTGGAGTGAACACTGCAAACACAAGATCTTCAACGCAGAGATCACCTATCGAGAAGAGGGCGGAGCGCCGGAGGTCATCGACTCGCTATTCGACACCTATATCCGCGGAACGACAGAGGACATCGACAGGAATCTCGCAGCGAATGAAGGAGGTTCGTGGTTGGTTTCGGTGTTTCACGACAACGCCGGCGTCGTGGAATTCGATGATCAAGTGCACCTTGTCTACAAGGTCGAGACGCACAATTCCCCTTCCGCACTAGACCCTTACGGCGGGGCCATGACCGGAATCGTTGGAGTGAATCGCGATCCATTCGGAACCGGGCGAGGCGCGGACCTGTTGATCAACGTCTGGGGCTACTGCCTGGCTTCGCCGTTCTACAAAGGGATCCTGCCACGCGGCCTACTGCATCCTAGACGAATACGAGACGGAGTACACCAGGGAGTCATCGATGGCGGTAATCAGAGCGGCATCCCTTACGGTCGGGGCTGGGAAATCTTCGACGATCGATACCTGGGCAAACCTTTGGTCTTCTGTGGCACAGTCGGAGTCCTACCTACAATGATCGGCGACTCGCCAGGTGAGGTCAAGCAGTCGAATCCGGGCGACCTGGTGGTCATGGTCGGCGGTAGGATCGGTGCCGACGGGATTCATGGTGCCACTTTCTCTTCAGCGGCTCTCGACGAGAGCTCGCCAACTCAGGCGGTGCAAATCGGCGATCCGATCACTCAGAAAATGATGTTCGATTTTCTGATCGCCGCCCGCGACCGCAATCTGTACAGCTCGATTACCGATAACGGAGCCGGGGGTCTCTCCTCTTCGGTCGGTGAAATGGCGACCCAGACGGGAGGAGCTCGGATAGACCTCTCCAAGGCACCTTTAAAGTACAGCGGCCTCGCACCTTGGGAGATCTTTCTATCTGAAGCCCAGGAGCGAATGACCCTGGCCGTCCCTCCAGATCAAGCGGACGAGTTGCTTGCCCTCGCTGCCCGTTACGATGTCGAGGCCACGGTACTCGGCAGGTTTACCGATGACGGATTTTTGCACGTTACCTGGGCCGACGAAAACATCGCTCATCTGGACATGGAATTCCTTCACTCAGGAAACCCCAAATTGTGCCTGGAAGCGCGCTGGAGGCGTCAATGCTTTTCAGAACCGGCGGCGAGGCCAGAGGACTGCCAAGAGACTCTCTTGGCTCTGCTGAGTCGACCCAATATCTCGAGCGGCGAGGCGAAAGCGCGCCACTACGATCACGAAGTCAAGGGGTTGACCGTGATCAAGCCCTATAGCGGAGTGCACAACGATGTGCCCGCGGAAGCAACGGTTTTTCTGGCTCGGCACGGCTCGAAGCGTGGCATCGTACTATCCGAGGGCGTCAATCCGTTTCTCTCAGAGCTCGATCCATTCGCGATGGCCGCCACCGCCGTAGACGAAGCCGTGCGTCGCCAACTTTGCGCCGGAGCGGGACTCGACCGGATAGCGGCTCTCGACAATTTCTGCTGGCCCGACCCAGTCCTCTCTCACGACACCCCCGACGGAGACTTCAAGCTAGGACAGCTCGTCCGCGCCTGTCGTGGCTTGCAGGAGGTCTGCCGAAGCTACTCGGTGCCGCTTATATCAGGGAAGGACTCGATGAAGAACGAGTCCATCCTGGAGGGCAGAAAAATCGCTGTACTTCCCACTCTGTTGGTCTCGGCAATCGGGCAGATTGACGACGTGCGCACCGCGCTCACACTCGACTTCAAGATGCCCGGTGACATGATCTACATTCTCGGCGAAACCGGTGACCATACGGGCGGGAGCGAGTTTTTCAGGTACTTGGGAGAACGGGACGGCCGCCACGGCGAACTCGGTAAATCCAGCCCATATTTAGGCTCCAAGCCCCCCACCGTAGACTGCGATCGAACCCTACCTCTCTACCGCGCCTTACGGGGCGCGATCCGTGCCGGCTACGTCCGCTCAGCCTCTACTCCAACCAAGGGAGGTCTGGCCCTGGCTCTGGTTCGAAGCGCTCTAGCGGGAGGTCTCGGGGCTTCGGTCGACCTCGCCGCGATAGCGGCAGCAAATGACTTGGACAGTGATGTCACACTGTTTTCGGAGTCCAACGGTCGCTTTGTCGTGTCGGTCTCCGCCCAAGAATCGCGACTCTTCGAAGACTGCATGCAGCCCGCCCCGATGTACCCCGTCGGGCAGGTCGATCCAGGCACGAAACTGACGATTCACCGAGATGGCCGTCAACTCGTGAGTCTCGAACTCGAACTCTTGCGGACACAATTCAAGCGGGGCTTGGCAGATGCCTGAGCGGACAGTTCGACACCCCAAGGTTCGAGTGCTCATTCCGACTGGTCTGGGCTTGAACTGTGAGATCGAGACCGCCGAAGGGTTTCGGTTAGTTGGCGCCAAACCGGATTGTGTACCGTTGCTGGATATTCTGAATCGGCGAATCGAGCGCCGGCTTCTCGACTATCACATTCTCGCATTCGTCGGCGGTTTCGCTTTTGGTGACCACCTCGGTGCCGGTTTCGTATATGCCAACAAAATCCGCTGGAAAATCTACGACCGCATCCTCGAGTTCATTGAAGCAGGCGGTCTCATCATCGGAATCTGCAACGGCTTTCAAATGATGGTGCGGCTCGGGATGCTACCCGGCTTCGATGGTGACTACCGGACACCCAGCGTCGCCCTGGCTCCAAACGATCGACTCGGCTACAGGGACGCCTGGATTCAGCTCGTCGCCGACGACAAGTCGCCCTGCCTGTGGACCCGCGGGCTGCATAAGATCGAACTCCCAGCCAGACACGGCGAAGGAAAATTCGTCGCCGGCAGCCAAGATATTCTACAAAAGCTGGAAGAGAACCATCAGATTCCGCTGCGCTATGCGGACGATCTAGGCCAGCCAACGCAAGTGTGGCCGAATAATCCCAACGGCTCTGCCGCGGCGGTTGCCGGAATTTGCGATCCGACCGGCAGAGTCTTCGGACTCATGCCGCACCCCGACGCCTATCTCTACCCGTTTCAGCACCCCCAGTGGTCAAGAAGACGTTACTCTGGAGAGAGTGCAGTCGAAGAGGGTGGTCTCTCAATTTTTCGCAACGGCGTCGCGGCGGTGTCGGATCGTCTCACTTCCGCGACTCCGGCAACTCCCGTGAGTTCGAGCCACGGAGTCGACTGAACTTGGTGGGTAACGGACACCTCCGCGTTCGAGCCTGCCTGCGAAAGCACCTCTGAGATTATCTCGACGACCAGAGCCGGATCGTTATTGGTGCGCGAGAGGTGATAGGGCACGATCCAGCGCAGCCGGTCCGAGAGCAACTCTGGGAGTCCCTGCGCTGCCTCTCGATTCGACAGATGACCGTGTCGACCGGCGATGCGCTGCTTCAAGTGCCAGGGATAGGGACCGCTGCGCAACATCTCCAAATCGTGATTCGTTTCGATCACGAGAAAGTCCAGGTCTACGAGGCGGCCCCAGGCGAGCCGGCTGCAGGTACCCAGATCCGCCACGAGGCCCAGCCTATTACCAACTCTGTCCTCAATCACCAGACCCACTGGTTCAGCGGCATCGTGGGGGATGGCGAATGGTTCTATTTGAAAGTCGGCCAGGTCGCAGATCGAACCCGAACGAAGGGTATGGGCAACAACGCCATTTAGAGCCGACCCCAGCTTGTCGAGAGTGCCCTCGGTAGCGTAGAGGCTCAGCCCATAACGCCGCGCCAAAACGGCAGCACCTCGACAATGATCCGAATGTTCATGGGTAAGAATCAGGGCATCCAAACCCGTCGGATCGAGCCCTGCCAAATTCAACCGCTTTTCGATTTCGCGTCCGGAGAAGCCGGCATCGATCATCAGCCGGCGGGAACCCGACTCCAGAACCAAAGAATTGCCGGAACTTCCAGAGCCCAGAATTCGCACTCGCATCGACGAGCTGTTCAACGACAGAGGCAGTTGCATCTTGAAAAAGTATCACACCGTTCCGCACCGCAGGAGGGCGTCACCTTACCCACCTCATTCATCGGCAGGCTGGAACAAGATCCGTCTAGAATTCGTAGACCCTGCCCTGCTCGAGGAAACTCACATCGGGTAGCTCGAGAGCAGCAATCTCAGCATAGATCTGCTCCCGACACCAGGGCTTGAGGTGCTGCAAGAACACCGGCACTTCTCTGTCCAACTGCTCGAGTTCCTCATGCAGCAGACTTGGTGTGAGATGAAGCGATACCTCTGCCAAATCCTGGAGCGAATTGTCAAAACTCGTATCGATAAAAACCGCCTTTAGGTTCGCCGTGAAGTTCGCCATCTCCCAGAAGCGTACGGTGGGACCGGTGTCGCTTGACCAAAGAATAGCGGACTTGTCGTGCTCGATGAGAAAGCCACAGGTCGGAACGACGTGATTCACCGCGAACGGCGTGAACCTGACGTCGTCGATGGTTACCGACACTTCGTTCTGCAGCTCCTTGAACTGAATAGATGGCATGAGGTGATTCGGAAGATTGCCGAAGTCGGGCCAAGAAGTGTCGTTGAAAAGATCTCGGCGCAGAGTGTAAAGGGTCGCTCGAGATCCGTATATGGCGATCGACTCGGGGCCCTTGGAGCGGGTGTTTTCCACGAAGAACGGCAAGGCGCTCGTGTGGTCGACGTGAGAGTGCGTGATCAGGATGGAATGAACCCTCCGCTGTCGCTCGAGTGAGAGCGCTTGGGTCAACGACCCCGCATCGAGCGCGATGGTGTCGTTGATCAGCAGGCAGGTCATCCGGCAGTTCAGGGTCTCACCGCCAAAGGCTCCCAGTATTTCGATTTTCATAAAGAGACGTCCATCATAATCGGCCGCAGTGCCACCGCAGCAGGCCGGCCGGAACAGTCTTCAAGTCTACACTTGAATCAAGGGAGGATACTCATTCGAAAATCGAGGGGGATCTGTTGTTGAGATTCGGAGTTCCGGAGTCCAGCTGG
>JAZFTL010000011.1:0-2164 GCA_036446675.1 Thermoanaerobaculia bacterium | reverse complement strand
AAGATCGATCCGTCTTGACGTCAGTCGAGCAGATCGATTGTGAGGGCGAATATGCTCTGGAAGGTACGATCTCGAGCGTCAAGACAATTTTCGCGCCGCGACGCCTGAGAATCGTCAGGGCACAGCTACAGGACAGTTCGGGAACAATGCCCGTCGTCTGGTTCAATCAGCCGTATCTGGGGGGGCAGCTTGTGGAGGGTACGCCCTACTTCCTGTACGGACGCGCCCGACGGCGATCAGGACGGTTCGAGATGGTAAACCCTACCTGTGAAACGATTGACCAAAGACGCACCTCGCCGGTAATTCGTCCTATCTACAGATCAATCGGACCGGTGGGCTCCAAGCTGATCGCGGGATTTATCGCGTGGATCTTCGAGAACCTCGATCTCGACCTGGCCAAACAGGAGTGGATCCCTGCGTTCCTCCTGCAACGACATGGGTTGCCTTCTCTTGGCCAGGCCTTGTCCGAGATTCATCGCCCAACTGAAGGAACCGATATCGAATCACTGAACCGGTCTGACAGCTCCGCGCACCACAGGCTGATTTACGCTGAGCTTCTACGGCACCAGTTGGAAATCTCCAGCATCCGAGCCGAGCGGGCCGGCGCGGCTCGAAAATCCCATTCTTACAAGATCGACCGGTCGATGCGTCGCCGGCTGGCCGCAATAGTTCCGTTCGAGCTGACTGCTGCTCAAAACCGTGTTCTGGACGAGATATTCGGAGATCTACAACAGCCGCAAGTCATGATGCGCCTTCTACAGGGCGATGTGGGAAGCGGAAAAACGATTGTCGCGGCGCTCGCTGCGGTCGTGGCATTGGAGTCGGGGCTTCAGGTGGCGTTCATGGCGCCAACAGAGCTTCTGGCGCATCAGCATTTCAGAAGTCTCGGCCAACTCCTAGGGTCTCGGTACCGGGTGTCGCTCTTGACCTCTTCGACGTCCACGGCGTCCCAAGTCAGAAAGGATCTTGCCCGCGGCCAACCTCGGTTGGTCGTCGGAACCCACGCGCTGATTCAAGAGAGCGTTCAGATTCCACGACTGGGTCTCGCCATTGTGGACGAACAACACAGATTCGGCGTAGCGCAACGCCGGGACCTGCAAAAAAAGGGCAGTGGTCCAGATCTGTTGATCATGACGGCAACGCCAATACCACGCTCTCTAACACTCACTCTTTACGGAGACCTATCCAGGTCGACTCTGGACGAGCTTCCTCCCGGCAGGGTTCCAATCGAAACCGAGGTGTGTTCCGAAGAGTTGCGCATCGAGGTATACGCGAGACTGCGCCGACGCTTGGACAAAGGGCACCAGGCATACGTCGTCTTTCCCCTCATTGAGCGGAGTAGTGAGATCGACGCGGCATCGATTCAACACGAAGGAGCGTCTGCTAGAGAACTACTCTCCGGATACTCTGTGGCAGAGATTCATGGAAGGCTGGTGCCAGATACTCGCGAGAAGATTATGTGCGACTTCCTCAGTGGAGCCGTCCAGGTTCTTCTCGCTACCACGATTGTTGAAGTTGGTCTGGACGTTCCGAACGCCACTGTGATGGTTTTGGAAAGTGCAGAGCGCTTTGGACTTGCTCAGTTGCATCAACTGCGAGGCCGTGTAGGGCGTGGGATGATCGACTCGCTTTGCATCGCACTACACGGCAACCTAACGGAGTCGGCAGCCCAAAGGCTAGCGGTCTTCGAATCCACGACAGATGGATTCGACATAGCCGAAGCCGATCTCCGGATTCGCGGTCCAGGAGATGTGTTGGGAACCCGCCAGACCGGACTGCCGAATTTTCGAATCGCCGATTTAGCTACCGATATTCAATGGATCGAGAAGGCTCGAAGAGATGCACAGTACATCTGGAATCAGGTGAACAACTCGGAGTGCGCTAGAGTGCGGACCGTTATTGAATCTCGGGTAGCAAAGCATCGACTGGATATTCGCGGGGGATAGCAGCTCTACATGCGAGTGCTTATGGTAGCGAACACTCTACCTCCGAACGATATTTCAGGAGTCGGAGAACAGGTGATGCAGCTCACTGCGGGGCTGCGGAATGAGGGTGTAGAGGTCGAAATATTGGGGCGTGGGGTCGGCGGTGTCCTGGGCCCAAAAGTCCTCTTTCCGCTGATGACGGTCGTACCTGTTCTGCGCGCGGTCAAGCGCTTTCGCCC
>JAZFTL010000010.1:0-3016 GCA_036446675.1 Thermoanaerobaculia bacterium | reverse complement strand
CGAGCGCATCGCGAACGAAATTTCCCTCGATCGAGTGGTAGATCAATCCCGGGGAATCGCTCGCTTCACTGCTCCCATGAACTGAGACTACTTCGGTGACCGGTTCGAGTTCAGGGTCAGGTGGAATGCTCCAGTTGGTGGCGATTGGGCCGCCGGCAGAGTGGTGAGCAATCGTCAGGGCATCTCTGCCTCGAAGAGCATTCCAGAGTAACTCCGGACTTTCGTAAGCAGGGTCGATTGAGCTCAACACTTCGCCGGAGTCGTCAAAGTAGAGAACGTGGCGATGCCCGTGGATCCAGTTGGTCCACTCGTAGCCGAGAAGTGTCACAAACTCTCCGGGTGAGTGGTAGCTACGGGTTTGTGTTTGGATGTCATCCCATATTTCCGGGTGTTGCGACAATGGACGAATGCCCCAATGATCGTGGTCGGTAAGAGCCACGACATCCAAGGCGGCGATGTCGCGCGCGTAGTCAAAGTAGTTCTGTGGTGTGCCGGTACCGTCTGAATAGGCCGAGTGACCATGCAGGTCGGCCCAAAGGATTCTGGGCGCGTCATCGGACACCAACATGGGATTGCTCATACCGATCAGCCCGTCAGGGCCGATCGCTTCGATGCGGTGAGTTCCTGCTTTGAGTATCTCGACTTCCAAACTGCGATGCCCGGCGTTGACTGCTTCGAAGTCAGCGAACTCCGGATGTTGCAAGCCTCGCCCTCCTCCACCGGCGCTTCCAGCGCTCTGAATGTTGACGGATCCGGTGAATTCGACTGCGGCGTTACCCGTATGATCTAGAACGGCTACAGTCAAGCGAACCCGCTGACCGAGCGATGCTGTCGATGGCAGAGTGAGCCAGAGCATGCTCGGGGGTCCGGCGCGGACAGGAGTGGTCGGCGAGTCTGCAACAATTTGACGGATCCCGTCGCCATCGCCGTCGACCGCGAACCAGAATCTCGACTCGCTCTCGGCGTAGCGGTCAGCTCGCGCGCCGACGTCACCGGCGCCGTAGACAATTTTGATGCGCTCTCCAGCAACGAGAGCTCGTGCACCGATACGAATCCCCAGCAGCTGTTGGTCGATGGTAAGGGCCTCCAGAGTGAGGTCGCTGCTGTCGGTGCTCACCTCGGTGAAGCCGGGTTGTTGGGGGTCGAGAACTTGAGGAGTGCTCCATCCCCAGAAAGGTGATACCTGGAGGAAGAGCAAGCCGTCCTCGGCGATTCCCAAAGGGCCCGCTTCATAGACGAAAGTCCATCGGCCAAATTGCCCGACCGAGACCCGATCTCGGCCTGCAGGGTCTGGCTGCAACCAGGCTCGCCCGCCGCCATCTGAGGGGTGGCGCTGGGTGGCGAGGTCCTGTCTCAGGGTGTCGACTATTTCGGGTCGAGCACTTGGGGAGATCCTGGTTGGGAACTCCTCGCTGCATGCCCCCAGGCATAGGCAGATTACAGAGAGGGATGGCGCAAAGAGCGATTCACGGCGCATCTCGGAGACTGATAACCAAGAGTGCTGGAACTTGTCTTATACCTTGCCGCTGTCGTCATCCTGTACCAGATCGTTGGGGATCCCGAGCCGGGTGCAGGTTGCTGCATACATTTGAAGGGTCGCTTTCTTCGTCGTTTGTAGCTCGGCCAAGCGGTCTTTCACCTTCGCGAGCTCGGCTTCGATTTCGCTGTCGAGCTGAGCGATTTCCTTTTTCGTTACTGTTAGAGTCTGCTCGTAAAATTCTTTGTTGTCTGAACTAACAGTCATAATTTTCTCCTGGAAAGTAGGTGCGATCACTGTTCGTTGCCCTGCAGAGTCTCAAGAAAATTCAGATCGTCCCTTACAGCTCGAAGCGTATGGTGACCGAATGCCAGTATTTGACCTCGACCCCGTCTTTCATCGCCGGCTTGAATTTCGCTCCGCGGGCTGCTCTGGCGGCTGCTTCAGAGAAACCCCTGTCATTGGCCGGCGGCTTGATCACCTTGACCTCTCGTACTCGTCCGTTTTCGTCGATCAGCACGGACAAACGAACGACGGCTTCTAGTTTTAGCTTTCTCGCTACGGCGGGGTATGGCGCCGACGGTAGGTTGAGGAGAGTCGGTACCACGACGCCCAATCCTGGCCTCACCAAGTCACCGCGTTTCACCACTCTCTTGGGCGGCGGTGGACTGGGTTTCTTGGCCGCTGGGGCGGCAGGTTGAGGGCTCTTCTGGACGGGTTGGACCGGTGGAGAAGAGGTTCTGTCGGTAGTTGTGCCTGAAGTTACTTCTTGCCGAGCTCTCGCCGATGACTCAGTTGATGGAGTCGGACTTGGTGTGCGAGGCTGAGTCGCCGCGCTGGTCGAGCCAATCGATTCCGTCGAGCCCGGAGAATCTACGGCGGGGGTCGACTGGGCCCGAAGTTGAGAGGTATCTGTAGGTTGGCTGGGTCGGCGCTGCACCGGCCGGCTCAGAGGCGACTCATCGGTTTTTGCTGCACTCGAACGATCGGAAACAGCCGGATTGGTTTGGCTCTTCGAGGACTGATTGCTCAACTGCTTACTTGCAGAAGAAGCTCTGACAGCAGATTCAGTGGATAAGGATTTTTCGGGCTCGGTCTTACGGGATACAGGCGGTGGCTCATGGTCCGCTGGAGTCAGCACGGTATCTGAAGTCTCAGAAGTCCTGGAAGAGTCAGAGGCAGGAGAGGATCCGGGACTCTCAGGCAGGGAACCGTCTGGAAGCTTCGGCTCTGGTTTCTCGGCACCATCTGTCAGCGCCGCTTCTCCTTGGACCGGTGGAGGATATTCAGATTGGAATTCTTGCTGTTGGAGGGCCCCGGCTTGATCCACCGGAAGGGCCTCTTGCTGCCCTCCCCTGAACCAAAAAAACAGGCCGATAGCGATCACCATGGCGGCGCTCGCGGCGATTGCAACAGTCCTCTTTTTCTGGGAAAGCGATGCGAGTTCGACGGGCTCGTACTCTTCGGACTCCTCTGAACTCTCCATCGAGTCCGCGCCGGCTTCGACCTGAGACTCACTTTCATACAACCTGGCCTTAG
>JAZFTL010000009.1:0-6114 GCA_036446675.1 Thermoanaerobaculia bacterium | reverse complement strand
GCTGCCGCGATTCCGGAAATCGACGGTTTTGTTGGCTTGGATGATCTGGGAGAGGTGGGGAATGTGGTCAAGCTAGGGGCGGCGCCTCAGGTACCGTCGCTCTCTGAGGCGGTTTTCGATCACACCTCTCCGCGGGTTCTGACCGGGCGAGGTTACGCTTACCTCAAGGTGGCGGAAGGCTGCGATAACCCTTGTACGTTCTGCGCAATTCCAAGCTGGCGCGGTCGTTTCAGGAGTCGCGAGATTTCCAGCTTGGTCGAGGAGGCCCGGCAACTCGAGAGTACCGGAATTGGAGAACTCTGCCTGGTAGCGCAGGACACGACCAGGTATGGCGAGGATCTGAGTCTAGGAAAACATGGCCTGGTGCGCCTGGTCGAGAAACTTCTCGAATCCACGAATATTCCCTGGATACGATTCTTGTACGCTTATCCGACAACCTTGGATGAAGAGTTGCTCCGCCTCATGGGCTCATCCGAGCGCTTTGTGTCGTATATCGACATGCCGCTGCAGCATAGCCATCCTGAGATCTTGCGGGCGATGCGTCGCGGCGGATCCGCCTCGAGGTATCTGAGATTACTCGATCGGGCACGCCAGTTAGCGCCTGATATTTGCATACGCTCAACCTTTATTGTGGGCTTTCCCGGCGAGCGCGAGTCTCACTTCGAAGACCTGCTCGAGTTTGTGGAAAAGGCGGAGTTCGATCATCTTGGGGCCTTTCTTTACAGCCCTGAAGAGGGCACCCCGGCAGCAGAGCTGGCCGGGCGTGTTCCGCGAACGACCCAACAGCTGAGGCATGACCGATTGCTGGAAGTGCAACGCCCGATTGCAGAGAGGAGCCGCAAGCGCTTGGCAGGGAGACGTCTGAGGGTTTTGGTAGAGGGCGTTTGCGATGAGACGGAACACTTACTGCAGGGTCGGCATGCCGGTCAGGCTCCAGGCATAGACGGGCGAGTCCTGATCAACGACGGACTGGCGCCGGCAGGTAGCTTTGCCGAAGTAGAGATAACGGAGACATTTGCCGACGACGTGGTCGGGCACATTGTTCCCGAGCTCTCTCGGGCCTGACAGGTTCCAAGAAGTCCCTATGATAGTTGACCGCGATGCACTGACCATGCCCCCACTCCAGGTGGGAAGCATCGCGACAATTGGTAATTTTGACGGAATTCATCGCGGCCAACAGCACATCCTGGAGCTGATTCGTAACCGTGCCGGCGAGACGGGCCTAGAATCGGTCGTGGTTACTTTTGAACCTCATCCGCTGACGATTCTGCGCCCTCAGGAGGCGCCTAATCGCCTTACGACCTTCGATCAAAAAGGGGCACTCCTGGAACTGCATGGAGTGGACAGGCTGTCGATTGTTCAGTTCACGCCTGCCGTCGCTCAAACTCCTGCCAGGAGTTTCGTTCGAGATTTCTTACATCATAGGTTGAAAGTGCAAGAGATCTATGTGGGGTCCCGTTTTACTTTTGGTCGGGACCGGGAGGGAGATCTCTCGCTGCTCCAAACGATGGGAGAGACGTTCGGATTCAGGGCCTTTGGACTGGAGGAGGTTCTCTACCAGGACGGCGCCATCTCCAGCACCAGAATACGTCAGGAATTGACCGGAGGCGGAGTTGAAGCAGCCCATAAGATGTTGGGGAGACCGTACTCCATTACCGGGCTCGTGGCTCGCGGTGACAAGCGCGGCAAGCAGCTCGGGTGGCCGACGATCAACATCGCTCCTGATACGAGGCCTTCGGTAATGGATGGCGTCTACGCTTGCAAAGTGAGATTTCCCAGCACCGACGAGAAATTTCTTTGTGCCACAAATGTTGGAACTCGCCCGACGGTGTATGAAGGGGTGCGTCGCCTGGTAGAATCTCATATTCTGGAGTTTGAGCGAGATGTCTATGGCGATCGGATCGAGTTGGAGTTTTACGCGCGGCTCCGGAATGAGCGTCGATTCCCGTCGCTCGAGGCCCTGTCGGAGCAGATTAGTATGGATGTCGAGGCTACCCGAGAATACTTTCGCGCCTCTGATTGTTACCAGAATGAGTCCGGTTTATCGAATCTTTGTGAAGCCGGAAAACTAGAAAAATAGATCAATAGAAGACTCTATGAAAGGATGAATCGAATGGCGAGTGAAAATATTTTGACGATAACGGACGACAATTTCGAGGCCTCGGTACTGAAGTCAGACGTGCCGGTTTTGGTAGATTTCTGGGCCTCGTGGTGTGGTCCCTGCAGGATGGTGGCACCTCTGCTTGAGGAGATCGCTGATGAAATGGCCGGCAAAGTGAAAATTGCCAAGTTGAACGTAGACGAGCATCAGGCGATTGCATCGAAGTTTCAGGTCTCCAGCATTCCAACATTCATTCTGTTTAAGAACGGTGAGGCTTCCGACCGGATGATGGGCGCAATGCCGAAGGGAGCCTTCGAGCAGTTCATAACCCGCAACGTTTGAGCGCGAGAGGTTCTACCCACCGTCTCAGACGGATCCTTGACACCACCGGATCCAGAGCTTTGGTAGTTGTCGCAGAGTCCAGTCGCGATCCGGATCTTGCGCCTTTTGTGGGGCCTGTCCATCTCGGGAAGGCCATATTGGTGGCGACCGGAGACCGGCGCCCAACCCTCGGGTATCTCACCTCGATGGAGCGAGGAGAGGCTGCTGTAACGGGCTGCACCCTATTCGGTCCCGAACAGTCCGGTCTTACTGACCTGCGCGAGAAGAGCGGGGCAGAACACCGACTTTGGGCTTCACTGATCGAAGCTACTCTTGCGTTCGCCGGAGTCTCTTGCTCGACTGTGGCTCTTGCCGGTAGAGCTCCTGCTGGGCTAGTGCATGCTGCCTGCTCCGTTTTGGAGTCCAAAGGCTGGGGATTCAATGACGGGAGCGTCGTCGCTCGGACCTACAGAAAACTGAAAGGCGAGGATGAAATTAAACAGGTCAGAAGTACCGCCGCAGTGGTCTGCAGTGCGTTTCGCAGAATCGCCGGTCTCCTGGCTGCGGCCTCGGTGCGGGGTGACGAGCTATGGCTCGAGGGGGAACGGCTCAAGGTAGCAAGGGTGCGCTCAGAGGTCGCGGTCCTCTTCGCCCAAGCCGGGCTGGAGCAACCCATGGGAAACATCTTTGCGGTGGGAGCCAAAGCGGCTATTCCTCACACCCAGGGCGAGTCAATGGACGTGTTGCGGCCTGGAAAGGCTCTGGTAGTCGACCTTTTCCCTCGCGACACACTCTTCGCGGATTGCACCCGAACATTCTGTGTCGGCGAACTGGACAGGCACCTGTATGCCGCCCACAAGCACGTCTACCAGGCGCTCGTACACGCCCAAGGCAAGGTGCAAGTGGGCATCAGAGCGAGCCGGTTGCAGCAGGCTGTGTGTGCCGAATTTGAGAAGGCCGGTTACGACACGCCGCAATCGAGGCAAGATCCGCGGCATGGATACGTGCACAATCTAGGACACGGTGTAGGCTTCGAATTGCACGAGTTTCCAACCTTCGCCGAGACCGAGACGGAGGGGGGACGATTGGAGGCCGGAGATTTATTTACGATTGAGCCCGGTCTTTACGAGCCGAGCTTGCGCTTCGGAGTCCGGTTGGAGGACCTCTGTTACCTGTCGGAAGATGGACTGGAAATCTTGACGGACTTACCCTACGATCTGGATCCGAACGCTTGGGTCTAGCGATGCGGCCTATCTACCGCTCGACCCAGTAGTTCGGCGCTTCTTTGGTGATGACCACGTCGTGAGCATGGCTCTCTTTGAGGCCGGCGCTGCTGACCCTGACGAATCGGGACTTGGTGCGCAGTTCGTCAATTGAGGCGCAGCCCGCCAGACCCATCCCAGACCTGAGTCCTCCCGTCATCTGAGGCAGCATTTGGTGCACGCTTCCTTTGGCGGGGACCATGCCCTCGATCCCTTCTGGAACCATCTTGCTGAGTTCTTTGGTGTCGGACTGAAAGTACCGATCACTGCTGCCTTTCGCCATAGCTGATATCGACCCCATGCCACGGTAGGCTTTGTAGGTTCGACCTTGGTACAAAATCGTTTCGCCCGGGCTCTCATCGGTGCCGGCAAACAGCGATCCGATCATGACGGAGTGGGCTCCAGCCGCCAGAGCCTTGGTAAGGTCGCCGGAGAATTTGATGCCGCCGTCTGCGATCACCGGAACATCCTGCTCAGCCGCCGCTCGAACACAGTCGACGATCGCGGTGATTTGCGGTAGGCCGGCACCGGTCACGACTCGAGTGGTGCAGATAGAGCCCGGTCCGATGCCCACCTTAATGCCGTCGACCCCTCGTTCGATGAGCGACTGGGCGCCCTTCTCGGTAGCGACGTTT
The DNA here is from genome assembly GCA_036446675.1 of Thermoanaerobaculia bacterium. Taxonomy (GTDB): domain Bacteria; phylum Acidobacteriota; class Thermoanaerobaculia; order Multivoradales; family JAHEKO01; genus JAZFTL01. The sequence continues at coordinate 1,795 of JAZFTL010000009.1, read as the reverse complement.
CCCACGATCAAGGGCACTTCAGTGAATCTCTCCCGGAGAGAGGTAGCGGCGGTGAGCACACCGCGGCTGTGGGCGTGAGAGGAGTCGAGAACCAGGAAATCTACCTTCGCGGCCACCAGGGCCGCTGCCCGCTCGAGGCAGCTACTTCCGGCTCCCACCGCAGCTCCAACTCTGAGCCGACCCAGCTCGTCTTTACAGGCGTCAGGGAACTGACTTGCCTTCTGAATATCTTTCACCGTGATCAGGCCGGTCAAGTCCCCGGCATGGTTGACTACGAGTAGCTTCTCGATCTTGTGGCGATGCAGAAGTTCCTTAGCCTCTTCGAGAGTCGTTCCTTCGGCCACGGTCACCAAGTCGTCTTTGGTCATCAACTCACCGATGGTCTTCGTCAAGTCCGTTTCGAAGCGAAGATCGCGATTGGTCAAAATGCCCTGCAGGCGACCGTGTGAGTCGGTCACCGGCACTCCCGAGATCTTGTAGCGTGACATTAGATCGAGAGCCTCTTCGATTCTCTGTTCTGCTGTCATCGTCACTGGATCTACGATCATGCCGGCTTCACTGCGCTTGACCCGGTCGATTTCGTGAGCTTGGCTCTCGATCGACATATTCTTGTGGATCACTCCGACTCCTCCGGCCTGCGCCAATGCGATGGCCAGCCGGGACTCGGTGACGGTGTCCATGGCGGCCGAGACAATTGGAATGTTCATGTCGATACCGCGGCAAAGTCTTGTCCGCAGGTCTATTTCTCGGGGATGCACCTCGGAGAGCGCCGGAACCACGAGCACGTCATCGAAAGTGAGTGCGGTGCGAGGCCCTACGCGATTGTCGGTCATCACGATCTCCGATGCAGTCGGCTGGGCCGTAGAGAAGTGGAGGGCAGCAAGCTTGTCTCTTCAACGGGACTCTCTGAGTCAACTCAAGACCGTCGAAGGAGCTCCATGACATTTCTTGTATTTCTTGCCGGAGCCACATGGGCAGGGTGCGTTGCGGCCGACTTTTTCTGCGGTGTTTACCACTGTCTTGGGAGTCGGTGGCTGGGCAGCTTTTGGAGGTGCAGAAAACTGGAATTGGCCGGGTGGACCCTGCTGCCGGCGTCTCCTCTGCTCCTGCATCTGGTCCTCTGAAATGGGCTCCAGCCGGAACAGAGTCTTGATACAAGTATCCTCGATCCTCTCCTTCATGGCTTGAAAGAGCTCAAAACTTTCCCGCTTGTACTCGTTCTTGGGATCGCGCTGTCCATAGCCCCTGAGCCCGATGCCCTCCTTCAAGTGGTCGAGCGCGAGAAGGTGATCTTTCCATGATTGGTCGACGACGCGCAGTAGTACGTCGCGCTCGAAAAGGCGGGCAAGCTCATCTCCCAGCCGCGCTTCTTTCTCCACATACTTTGCCTCGATGGCTTCCCACAGCTGGTCGGCGAGTTCATCGATACCCAGTTCTTCGATTTCGATTCCTAGGTCGCCGACGTTGATGTCGAAGTGACCGTTGAGATCTTTTGACACTTCGGCAAAGTTCCAGTCTCGAGGGTCTGCCTTCTCTGGACAGTGGGTCTCGATGACCCAATCGAGGATGTCGCGAGCAGTTTTGAGGACGTAGTCTCGACCTTCGCGTCCCTCCAAGATGTCCTTCCGCAGCTGGTAAATCGCCTCACGCTGCTTGTTCATAACGTCGTCATATTCGAGCAGATGCTTGCGGACATCGAAGTTGCGACCTTCCACCTGAGTTTGAGCCCGCTCGATGGCTTTGCTTACCATGTTGTGCTCGATGGGTTCGCCTTCTTCCATTCCCAGACGGCCCA
>JAZFTL010000008.1:0-6122 GCA_036446675.1 Thermoanaerobaculia bacterium | reverse complement strand
TTCCCTGCGAATCAACGGCTGTAGACTGCTCGAACCTACCGCGTAGCCCCCAACGCGCTCGCAGAAAGCGCGGTGTCTTCTCATTGTCAGAGAGCAGAATGCTGACGCGACGAGCTCTCAAGCGATTTTCTCCGCCGCCTTTGATGTCCACCGAGCCCTCGGCTCGAATCAGTTGTCTTCTGCGCTCGAATGAGAGTTTCTCGCACTCTAGACTCAAGCTGTCGTTAAATTGCGCTAGGCGTTGCAATTTGACGGCGCCGGACAGAGAAAACTCGTCTCGCCTCAAGTCGATAGAAATTCGTTCTGCTTCACCTTCGTACTCGCCCGCAATGCCGAATCTAACCGGCGCCGAGCTGACGACGAGACTACCTTGCCTCTTGAGCTCCAGACCCTCGGTGATAAGGGTTAGATGATTCGGACCCAGAAGCCTGACTGCGCCTTTCAGGACCGCTGCATCCGTGTTTCTGTCGTAGGTGCTCCAGTCGCTATGAATGGTGTACTGATCGCCATTGTCGCGATCGAAAACGAGCTCGACATCCTCTAACCGAAAATGGTCCTCCTCGTCGGAGGTGATACGCTCGGCACGGATTACAAATATCTTTCTGCCTTCTCGCGTAACTTCGTGTTCGAAGCCCTCGCCGCGTAGGAATTCTCCTAGTGCAACATTCGTTTTCTGCTCCTGTGGCTGCGCAGGTGTTGGACGGCTGGTTCGACCGATGAAGTACAATCCACCGATTCCTCCTATCACGATCACCATGATCGTGAGCAAGACTCCCCTAAGTAATCTTAGGGGAGGCCTTTTCCCGGAACGTCTCATTGATCCATCATATATCCGTCTGCTCTTGTGCGGATTCCCACCTCGGAAGTAGACTTGATATCGACGATCCGAACGATCGTTTGGCTGTGGTAGTGATCGGATTCGATTGCTCCAAGAACATCGAATCTTTGGAGCATGATCTCTTTGCGAGAGGCCCAACCCCAGCCTAAAAGTTGAATCACAGACCCTAAGTGAGTTCTTGCCGTCGCACTTAAATGGCCGCGACCGAAGACCCGAAGACGACCCTGCAACTCCAAGGCTCGAATCCTTATGAGAGGTTGACGATTACCGCTGCCAAACGGCTCCAGCACAGCGAACTGCTCTAGAAGAGTGTCGAGGGACTCGCCGTCAGAAAGCTCATATTCATATCGAAGTAGAGGCCTCAACTCTTCGTCTTTCCAGTTTCCGGCTTCTTTTTCCCACTGCTCGCGCAGTGACTCCAGTCGGCCCACTGCTACTGAAAGACCAATCGCCTGAGGATGTCCTCCAAAGCGTTCTAGATCGCCCTGCCAAGCACTCATAAAAGCGTAGATATCGACACCTGGAACGCTCCTGCCGGACCCTGTGGCGATCGCGTCTGAAACTCCAAGCAGGACAGTGGGACGGTGGAATTCCCGAGCAATCCGTCCGGCGGCGATACCCACGACGCCTTGGTGCCATTCTGAACTCCAGTCAACGATTATAGGCGCTAGAGTCGGTCGGCTCAAGATTCGCTCTCTCGCTTGTTCGACGACCACCTTCTCCTCTTCTTGGCGCCGTCGATTCCACCCTTCCAGTTGCGCTGCGAGAGCTTCAGCCCTGCCTTTGTCTCGGGTCAGAAGCAACTCGAGTGCGGCGTCCGGTGAATCAACTCGGCCTGCCGCATTGAGGCGCGGCCCGATACGGAAGCCCACGTCAGATGCCATGACGGGGGCCCTCACCTTGGCCATGCGGCACAAAGCCTTCAGTCCTGGAGAGCGGTTCGTGGAGAAGGCGCGCAATCCAAGAGCCGCGATCACTCTATTTTCTCCCCGCAAGGGAACAAGATCCGCGATCGTACCTAGACAAGCGACTCGCAGCAGGCGTTCAATCTCAAATGAGTACCCGGCCCGCTCAGCTACCGCCATACTCAACTTCAACGCAAGCCCAACTCCGGAGAGATCAGGGAACGGATACGAGCATTCCGGGTGATGGGGATTTATTTCGATCACTCGATCGGGCAGTGGATCACTGGATTTGTGGTGATCTGTTACGATGACGTCAATGCCAACATCATGAGCTTCGTCGAGGGCTGTATTAGCACTGCTGCCGCAGTCAGCCGTAATCAAGAGCCGACAGCCGCCCTCGAGTGCAGAGTGCACGTGGACGGGCTGAAATCCATATCCTTCCGTGAGCCTTTGGGGAAGCAGGCTCGTCACTTCCAGCTTGAGAGCGCGCAAGACGGCGACCAAGAGCGCCGTTGCGGTGATCCCGTCCACGTCGTAGTCACCGAAAATCACGACTTTCTCGGCCTTGGAGCGCGCCGCCATGATACGGGCCACGGCGCGCTCCATGCCGCGCAGTAGAAATGGGTCATGAAGCTGGTCGAGAGTAGGGTGCAGGAAGCGGTTAGCGCTGCTCTCGGAGGTAATATCCCGACGCGCCAGCATTCCGGCCAGCGCCGCACTGAAACCTGATTCTATGAGAACACCTGCCGCCTCCGGGGTCTCTGCTTCGACCCAGCGCGATGAGCTGAGCCCGGCAGGCATCCTATCTGTTGGCATCATGCCTTACCACTCGTGCTGAACTCGCGGTGATCTGGACCACGAACTCATCGCACCGGACACTAGTCACCCAGGTGAACACCCAAGGCACGAAACTTGGAGTGCCTTTCAGCCACAATCTCGGACGCGTCGAGTCCTTCCACAGCATCAAGAGCTTGTTCAATCGTCTGCCCGACACTTTCGATTGCCTGCTCCGGTTTCGAGTGCGCTCCGCCCAGGGGCTCCTTGATGACTGCGTCCACCACTCCGAGTGCCAATAGGTCGGGTGCCGCGATTCTCATAGCCTCGGCCGCCTCTTCTTTCTTCGCTTGGTCCTTCCACAGAATGGCGGCGCATCCTTCAGGGGAGATGACCGAGTAGATTGCATACTCGAGCATGAAAACCCGATTTCCGAGACCCAGAGCCAGAGCACCTCCACTCCCCCCTTCGCCCGTGATGGTCACGATAATAGGAACCTTGAGTGCAGCCATTTCGATCAGATTGCGGGCGATCGCTTCGGCCTGTCCCCGCTCCTCGGCACCGATACCGGGATAGGCGCCGGGGGTATCGACGAACGTCAACACCGGTAGCCCGAATTTTTCGGCCAACTTCATCACGCGCAATGACTTTCGGTAGCCTTCCGGACGTGCTTGGCCGAAGTTACGCCAGATTCTCTCTTTGGTGCTGCGCCCCTTCTCGTGGCCAATGACCGTGACCGATCGACCTCTAAAGCCAGCAAGTCCAGCCACGATTGCCGGGTCGTCTGCATAGGCACGGTCACCATGAATTTCGACCCAGTCGTCCATCAGTTGGTGCACATAGTCCAGACAGTGAGGTCGATCCTGGTGCCGAGCAACAAGTGTCTTCTCCCAGCGCGACAGGGAGCTGTACACTCGTTCTGTAGTGCGATCCAACTCTGAGTGAAGTTTAGAAAGCTCCTTTTCTCGAGCCGGATCGGCAGGAAATCCTTCTAGTTCTTCGATGCGACGGCGAAGATCGACAAGGGGGGCCTCGAAGGGCGCTTCTGCGGATGCCATGACGAGTATCACGCTAACAAAGCGATCGATGGAGAGTCAATCCATGAGATCCTCGATCGGGGAGAGACTTCTCCCGTGCCGGCGCCGTCGAGGTGCCCCTCGATCGTTTGCCGGCGCCGCGGGTCAGAGCAGATCGTGCGGATCAACATCGACAATAATCTCGCACGGAGACTTGCTCGGTATCACCTCTTGCAGCAGTCGACGTATCTGTTTGCCCGACCGACCGCGCAGCAGCATTTGGAATCGCCACTTGCCACGGAGCCTCTCGAAAGGCGCTGGAGCCGGGCCTGAAACTCTAATCCCGGATGACAGTGAATGCCCGTCGAATTGCTTGGCCAGCCGTGCGATCTCCTCCAGCGCCGACTCTCTCTTGGAATGTCTTACCATGATCTGAACCATTCTTGTAAACGGCGGGTAGTGAAAAATTTTCCGAAACCTCATCTCCTCGGAGGCGAAACCTGCGTCATCACGCTCTACCGCCGCTCCGATCGCGTAATGGTTTGGATGATACGTCTGGATCACTACTTTTCCCTGCTTTGACCCCCTACCGGACCTTCCCGCGAGCTGGGTCAAGAGGGAGTAGGTTCTCTCTACGGCTCGAAAATCCGGAAAGCCGAGATACGTGTCTGCGAGGAGGACGGCGGCAAGTGAAACATTGGGGAAATGGTGCCCCTTCGATACCATCTGGGTGCCCACCATGATATCGATCTCCCCGGACCCGAAGCTTCGAAGAATCGATGTGGCTCCACCTCTACGGCGTACGGAATCTCTATCCAACACTCCGACCTTGGCTTCCGGGAAAAGCTCCATAACGACTTCTTCGATCTTCTCGGTTCCTGCCCCTATCGGCTCGAGGGCCATCTCTGAGCAGCTGGGACAGCTCTCAGGGGTAGGGAGTTTCGAGCCACAATAGTGACAAATCAGGCACCGCTCTCTCTTATGGAGGGTGCGTGGGAGGCCGCAGTCAGCACACCGCATATCTTCGCCGCAAGCCCGACACAACAAAGTCGGGGCGTATCCCCGGCGATTTCGCAGAAGAATAATCTGGCCATTGTCTCGGAGCGCGCTCTCCATGCTTTCGACCAACGGCTCAGAGAATACGATGTCACCGGGTCTGCGGCTCGCCTGTTGAGTTTTCAGGTCGACGAGTATGGGGTCCGGAAGAGACCCGCCACCGACACGCTTGGTAAGTGTCAATGGCGCGAGTTTTCCAAGCTCGGCATTGAGGCGCGACTCCATGCTAGGGGTTGCCGACACCAACACCACCACGGCACCTTCTCGAGCTCCTCGCATCAAGGCAAGGTCACGGCCTTGGTAGCGAGGACTAGACTCTTGCTTGTATGAAGGATCCTGTTCCTCGTCGACAACGATGAGCCCCAAGTTTCGCACTGGCGCGAATACCGCTGATCGAGGACCGAGAACGATCCTGGCTTCGCCGGATCTGATGCGCGTCCACTCTTGACGTCGTTCTGAAGCGGTAAGTCCCGAATGCAGGATCGCCATGATCGGACCGAAGCGTTGCCGCGCCATACTGGCGAGAGCCGGCACCAGAGCAATTTCGGGAACCATCATGATCGCCGACCCGCCCCTGCTGATGACTTCTTCTGCAACCCGAAAGTAGACTTCCGTCTTTCCCGCCCCGGTCACCCCCTGTAGCATGAAGCCCTGATATCGCTCACCTCTTGCTGCAGTCAGTAGACGAGCCACGGCGGTCTGCTGCTCATCAGTGAGTTCGAAGTCTGGAAGCAGCTCTGCCTCGAGGAGTTCGTGGCCCAGTTCCAACTTATCAAGCTGCTGGAAACGGCGCAGCACACCAACCCGTATCAGTCTATCCACGACGCTTTTTGAGCAGCCAACAGTCCCTGTTACTTCGTCGACCAGCGCCGGGCGCTTCAAGTTCTGAAAATATGCCACGATGTCTTTGCCGAGAGCAGACTTCCCGCAGCGCTCCAACAGAGTTCGCATAGGCACTGACACCAGCTCCACTGCAAAGGCGTAGCCGCGCTGTCTCCTGATTCCCTTGGATGATGCGATTTTGCCCGCGGCAATGAGTCTCTGAACTAGCTCAACAGCCTGGTGAGATCGAAGTTCGTTCACCACATCCAGAATGGACGCCCTCCCCTGCTCTCTGAGCAGAGTCAGCAACCCTTCTTCCAGCTCGTCGCTCGTCTCGGTGAATGCGCCGGCAGTCGTTAACCAAATTTTGTGATTTAGAGCGGAGTCGAATTCACCGGGAAGCATGGCACGCACGACCTCCCCGATAGGTGACAGGTAGTAGTCCGCCACAAAGAGTGCAAGTTCGACCAATTCCTCGGGCAAAGCCTGAACCTGGTCGAGGACACCCTGAATGGAGCGGATCTTGACGCCTACCGGCGCAGGGCTACTCTTGGCAACAATGATCCCCGTGTAGGTCTTTCGACCGACTGGCACGAGGACCCTACTGCCGACCTGGGCGAGAACCTGCCAGTCCACACCGCCACCGTCGCGGTGCGCGAATGGGAGGGCGAGGTGATCTTCCTGCACGAGGTCCGCCCCGGCGCCGCCGAC
>JAZFTL010000007.1:0-2848 GCA_036446675.1 Thermoanaerobaculia bacterium | reverse complement strand
CAGTACCCCGAACTCTCCAGCTCTCCATGACCGGAGTGCGAGATCTCTCTCTGATCGAGACAGCGCCCCAGAATCGCATGGCAGTCGAGACGGTTATCGCTCCCTATTCGGCAGAGATTGTAAAAGAAGCGATTCAGTACGAACTCCAACGCGGTGGTCAAATCTACTATGTCTACAATCGAGTGGAAGGAATCGAAGAGGTTGGAGCCAGACTCCGGGAACTTGTTCCCGGCCTTACTTTGACAATCGGTCACGGACAGCTTCCAGAGAACGAACTGTTCGAGCGGATGCATCGGTTCAAAGAAGGCAAGTTTCAGATCCTTTTGGCGACCACGATTATTGAAAACGGCATCGACATCTCGAACGTCAATACGATGATTGTCCACCACGCCGAACGTTTTGGGCTCGCCCAGCTCTATCAGTTGAGAGGGAGGGTCGGCAGAGGTCACCAGCTTGCTTTCTGCTATCTGATGATCTCGCCGCGAGGAGTCGTTAACGAGCAGGCCCGTCGACGGTTGGATGCGATTCGCGAGTTCTCACACTTGGGTGCCGGCTTCAGGGTTGCAGGCCGGGATTTGGAGATTCGAGGGGCGGGAAATCTCCTCGGCCCCGAGCAGAGCGGGCACATTGCAACGCTTGGAATCGAGACGTACCTCAAGCTGTTGGAAGATACGATTCAGGAACTTCAGGGGGAGCCGATCAAGGAAGAATCTGCGATAACCGTCGATCTTCCGGTGGCAGCATCTATTCCGGCCGACTACATCGGCGATACGAACCTTCGGCTCGAGGTGTATCGAAAGATCGCAGCCCTCGAAGGATCAGAAGAGAGCTTGGTAGCAGAGCTGCGCGATCGTTTTGGAAAGCCTCCCAGGGCTGTAATGGAACTTATCGGAGTGGCGGGACTGAAGCGACTCGCTGCCTCGCTTGGAGTACAATCGATTTCGGTGCATGCCTCCAAATTGCAGATCAGGTTTCGGCAAGACGCCGTTTTGGATGTTGAGCGCCTCATTGAACTGGTGTCGTCGAAACCCGGCGCTCGGTTCAGTCCAACCGGCGTGCTTGCGGTGGGACGAGAGCCAAGTGTCGAGTGGGTCGAACTCGCCAAGAACATTCTGCTGCAGCTTCCGGAGGAAGCTGAGAATGGCACCTAGCACCAAGGGCTTACTCTTAGTTCTCGTAGTGGTCGGGTGTGGCCCGGCCGCGCTTCCGGCTCCCGACGTTATTTGCCGCATCGACAGCGCAGAGATCAAAGTCGAGGCGTTTCAATCGTATATCGCACAGAATTCCTCGGAATCGGAGCGGGCGCTCGGCAGCGACGTTCTGAGTGGGCTGCTCGATCTGTACCTCGGTGAGGAACTCGTTCTGAAGTACGCGATTGATGAAGGCTGGATCGTGGCCGAGTCCATCCGGCGCGAGTCCTTTGCCACGATTCTAGAGCGGCTCCATCCGGAGAGCTTGGACGACCAGACGATCGAAGACTACTATTTCGCACAACAGCGCGAGTTCGAGCTCCCAGAAAGGGTTCGGTTACGCCACATTCTGATCGAGGATCGGGCCAAGCTGGAACAAGTCACACAGGCTCTCAGCGCGGGCGAGTCGTTCGAGGACGTTGCCCGCAACTACTCACAGGCGTCACTGGTCGAAGATGCGGAGTTCAACGGGCCGTTGGCTCGAGTCGATCTGCCGTCGGCCTTCGGAGAGTTAGTGTTCTCCTTGAACCCTGGAGACATTAGTGAGGTTATAGAGGCAGGATATGGCTATCACGTCTTTCAAGTAACAGAACGACTCGAATCACGCCTCCTGTCTTTGGATGAGGCGAGGGGAGACATCGTTGCAAACTTGAAGCGTTCTCTCACCGACTCAGCACTGCAGGAGGTGGAACAGCTGGCAAGAGAGCGGTACAATGTGCAGCTCTTCGAGAGGAATCTTCCGTTTAACTATCATGGCCGATACACACAGTCATCGAATCCTTAGAACCTGTAGCGTAGCCTGCCTTTGTCTGCTCATCTGGGCAGCCGTCGGTACGGGGGAAACCAACCGGATCGTCATCCGTGTCAATGACCGCATCGCCACACTTTTCGACTATCAACAGCGGCGAAATGATCGCATAGACTCGATCCGTCGATCCCCGCAGCTGAGTCCAAAGCAGCGGCAGGAACTTCTCTCCAAGGCTGGGGAGGCGACGCTCAAGGAGATTTACGAGGAGCTCTTGGTCTTGTCGCGAGCCGACCAATTAGATGTGAGGGTGTCCCCAGCAGACATAGATCGCGCCATGGTGCAAATGAAAGAGTCGAACGGGATCAAAACGGAGGCTGAGTTTCAGCGAGCCTTGCAAAGCTTTGGGATGACGATCGAGACCTACCGCAGCCAGATCAGTACGAACCTCATGATTCGAGAAGTCATGGGGCGGGAGGTGAACTCCAAGATAGACCTGGAAGAGGAAGACCTGCGTCGCTACTACAGGAGTCATCCAGAGGAATTCGAGATTCCAAGTCAAATCAACTTGAAAGAGGTGGTGATTCTTCGGCCCGACGACGCCGATGTGCAGCAGACGGCGGCGTTGGCGTCCGAGCTCCGGCGGAAATTGGTCGCTGACGAGGACTTCGCTGCGGTGGTGGGTCCGTATGCTGAAAGCGGCTCCAGTTCGAATGCCATCGAGTTGGGGTGGGTGCGTCGGGGCGACCTAGAGCCTTCACTTGACGCGGTTGCATGGAAGTTGGAGGTCGGGGAGATCAGCGAACCTATCCTTGCCCGCGGCGGACTCCATCTGATGCAGTTGGTGGACCGGAAAGAGATGGAGATCAAGCCTTTCAAAGAAGTCGAGGATTCGATTCGCTCACGTCAGGAG
>JAZFTL010000006.1:0-7603 GCA_036446675.1 Thermoanaerobaculia bacterium | reverse complement strand
CTTGCCGGTGCGGCCGAGGCCGGACTGGATCTCGTCAAGCATCAGGAGAGTATTGTGCTCCTCGGTGATTGCGCGTAGTTCCTTTAGGTATCCATCGGGCGGAATGATGATGCCGCTCTCTCCTTGAATCGGTTCAATGAGGACAGCCGCAACTTCTGAGTGCATCGCCTCACGAACCGCTGCAATGTCGCCGTAAGGAAGGATCTTGAAGCCAGGAGTGAAGGGTCCGAATCCATCGCGGTACTGGCTCTCGGAAGAGAAGCCTACGATGGTTGTTGTTCTGCCATGAAAGTTATTTTCAAAGACTAAGATCTCCGCTTTGCCGTCGGGTATTCCCTTTTTCTTGTATCCCCATTTTCGGGCCGCTTTGATTGCGGTCTCTACGGCTTCGGCCCCGGTATTCATCGGGAGCACCTTCGAAAAGCCGGTGAGCTCGCAAAGCTCTCGATAGAACGGGCCTAATTGATCATTTCGGAAGGCTCGAGACGTGAGCGCCAAGCGGCGACTCTGCTCTACCAGTGATTGGACGATCCGCGGGTGACAGTGTCCTTGGTTTACGGCTGAGTAAGCGGCTAGGCAGTCCATGTACTTGTTGCCTTCTACATCCCACACCCAAATGCCTTCGCCGCGCTCGATCACCACGTCCAATGGATGATAGTTATGAGCACCAAACCGGTCTTCTTCTGCAATTTGATTCCTGGTCTTGGTCACGAATATGTCTCCTCGACTGAGCCGAAACGGAAAGGTAAATCCCAGGGCCGAGAAGGTTCTACCACAAACCAGAGCCGGCTAGAAGAGATCATCTCTCTTGCAGCGCTATGGAGTCTTGCAGAGCAAGGTATCCTAGTGTCTCATGCTGAGGTCTTCCGCACGGTTTCAGATACTCGCTGCGGCGCTCCTGTTTTCTACGGGAGGGGCTGCTATCAAGCTGACGGCGCTCTCGAGTTGGCAGGTGGCGAGCTTTCGATCGGCTGTGGCGTTTCTAGCACTGCTGGTGATGTTGCCGGAAGCCCGACGGGGCTGGACGTGGAGGAGCGCGGCGGTTGGCGTGGCCTATGCCGGAGCGCTCATTTGCTATGCAGTTGCCAACAAGCTCACCACTGCGGCGAGCGCGATCTTTCTGCAGTCGACCGCTCCTCTCTACATCATAGTCTTAGGACCTTGGCTCCTGAAAGAGCCAAATCGACGTCGCGATTTAGCCCTCGCGGGAGCGCTCGTGCTGGGCCTCTGTCTTCTTTTCAGCGATACCTGCACAGCGACTGTGACGGCGCCGAATCCCCTGGCAGGGAATCTCTTGGCGGCAGGAGCGGGTTTGAGCTGGGCGTTCGCCGTGGTCGGGTTACGGTGGATGAGTCGAGGCGGAGTCGAGTCGAATCACTCGGCCGGCCCGGCGGTGGCGATTGGTAATCTCATCGCTTTTCTTGTCTGTCTACCGATGGCGTTTCCGATGGAGGAGTACGGCGCGGCGAACGACTGGCTCATCATAGTCTTCCTCGGAGTGCTCCAGATTGGTCTGGCCTATGTTTTCTTGACCGCCGGTCTGCGCCGGATCACAGCTCTCGAAGCCTCCCTTCTACTGCTTGTTGAGCCGGTCTTGAACCCGATCTGGGTGTGGCTGACGCACGGGGAAGTGCCGGGTGTCCGGGTGTTGGTGGGCGGTCTAGTGATCGTAACCGCGACGGCGGCGAGAGTGCTGTCTGATCGCTTGTTCGACGACGTCGAGGAGAACTCGGTACACCTCGCAGACGATGCCGGCGGTGTCTAGCCGGCTCTTGATTGGTCACTCGAGACCGTCGCCACAGGGTTTCCGGGGCCAGGGGGACAGTGCAGATCGCGCCGCCTTTCCATGTCGCGCTTGATCCAATGTTTGAAGTTTCCGGCTTCGGGCCCATCCGGTGAGGAGGCTTTGTACTTTGCGATATCCAGGGATTCGAACTTGATCTTGGTCTTTCGAAAGAGTCGTGGAAAGTGCTGGCCGGGAACCTGGATGTGATGCAGCCCGGCGCTATAGGCAATGAGCATGCGACCTTCAGGCATCGCCCTGAGGAGATCGGCGACGCCGCCGCGCACGGTCATCGGCCTGCCACGTTTATCGAAGCCGTCGGCCCGCTTCATTCTGCCTTCTGGAAACAGAATCACCATCGTGTCGGACTCGGCCCGACGGAGTACAGCTCGCCAGGTGTGGTCCGGCTGGCGAGTAATCGACACCAGATTGGGGATGACCACCTTAAAGAAGAGGCCTACGAACGGACGGTTGAGAGTAGTATCCGCTGCCGGTACCAGCCCATGGGTGACGATCCGCCATAGGAAACGATTCGGTACCGAGCCGGCATAGATCCACTCGAAAAGACTGGTGTGATTGAGAACTACTACGATGCGAAAGTCATCCCAGGGATCCTCGGGAACCTCTCCGATCCACTCGGTCTTACGGCGCCAAAGAGTTATGGCGACAATTTTGATGCAGAGCAGAATGAGAAAATTTGGGATGCGCCGAAACATTTTCGATGGCGGTAGTGCAGCGACTTCGACATGCACCGCTGCCCAGAGGTCCAATCTTTCGAGAGATTGTCGCACACTCCTGTCGTCTTGAGATGACCACTTTCTCGAGTCGGGCCGATGGGCCATCGAATCAAGGTAAACTACAGATCATCATGGTGAATATAGATCTTTCCGGAAAGCGTTTTCTCGTGATGGGAGTGACCAATCACCGAAGTTTGGGTTGGGCGATTGCAGACAAGTTGATCCAGGCGGGAGCGGATCTCGCCTTCTCGTATCAAGGTGAACGGTTGCAGCGCGAGTTGGAAAAGTTAACGGTCGACCTGCCGGATACTCCCCTTTACTCGTGTGATGTTACAAAGGAAGATGAACTCGGTGCAGTATTCAGTGATTTGGCAGATCGTTGGGGCTCTTTAGATGGCCTTGTTCACGCCATAGCGTTTGCTCCTCGCGCTGCGCTCGAGGGGCGCTACATCGATACTGAGCGACCGGATTGGATTACGGCGCTCGACGTGTCGGCGTATTCCTTAGTCTCTGTGGCAAGGCATGCCGAGCCGCTGCTGAATGAAGGGTCCGGGCTGGTGACATTGACCTACTATGCATCGGAGAAAGTGGTGCCCAAGTACAATGTGATGGGGATTGCAAAGAGCGCCCTCGAAGCTAGTGTTCGCTATCTGGCATATGACCTGGGAGCGAAGGGGGTGCGGGTAAATGCAGTGTCGGCTGGCCCGGTCAGGACGATTGCGGCGCGAAGCATTCCTGGTTTTATGAGTATGTACAAGCGCTTCATCCAGGTGGCACCTCTCAAGCGAAACATTACTCAGGATGAGGTCGGCAATCTCGGTCTCTTCCTGCTCTCGCCGATGGCGGCTGCGATTACCGGAGAAGTGATCTATGTCGACTCCGGTTATCACGTGATGGGTATGGATCTTGATGCATCTAGCGGAAGTCGTGACTCGGCGTAGCCGCGAGGTCGCTGAGCTTCCAGAATTTCTCGGCCTTCACCGAGAATGTACCATCCCGTTTCTGGAGGATGCCTTCGACCACTAAACCTGGAGTGCCGACGACGAGTCGACGATACTTCTGTAGCAAGTCGGGGCTGATGATTGCCTGAGACATTCCGGTCTCATCTTCCAAAGTAAGAAAGAGCATTCCCTTGGCGGTGCCGGGGCGCTGGCGCACGATGACTGAACCGGCGGTGCGGACCCGTTCTCCGTGGGCCACCCGTTCTAAGTGCGCTGCTGGGATGATGCCATGGCGATCGAGGTCGCCACGCAGGTGCTCCATGGGGTGGGGGCCGGCGGTCAGGCCGGTGCCGGAGTAGTCGGCGAGGGTTTCCTGGAAGGGAGTCATCTCCGGTAGCGGAGAGCTCTCTTGTGGTCCGGTATCTCGACCGGCGGTTAGAGACTCTAGTTTTGGAGTGATGTTATTGGAGACCTGTGCTTCGCCCGGCGGAAGAGACTTCCGCGGTTCGAAGCTCAGGTCCTGGACCACTGTTTCAGTTGTTGTAGTTTGGGTCAACGGTTTTTCATAGAGTGGTCCGGCCGGTTTGGATGCTTTGGCCGACTGCCAGAGGGCGGCGCGGCGGGAGAGTCCGAGGGAGGCCAAGGCGCCCGCTTCCGACAGGCGATCCAGTTCTTCCCGGCGCAGCCCACAGCGTCGCACGAGATCGTCGATATTCTCGAATAAATTTAGTGCTTGCTCACGCTCGATGATCTCTCCAGCCTCGTGGCGTAGGCCTTTGATAAAACGCAGTCCGAGCCGTACGGTTCCTCGAGCGGCGTGAACCGCCTCGTCTGTGGCGTTGGGCTCTTTCAATGGTCGAGACACAGGACTCTTCGTCATATTGCCTGGCTTGGGTTCCTCCCACCGACACTTCCAGCCGGAGAAGTTGACATCGATCGGCCTGACCTCGACGCCATGGCGCTGCGCATCTTTGACCAGAGTCGCTGGATGGTAGAACCCCATCGGCCAGGCGTTTAGCAGGGCAATCACGAAAGCGGTGGGGTGGTGGGCCTTGAGATAGGCGCTGGAGTAGGCGATGAGTGCGAAACTAGCGGCGTGGGACTCGGGGAAACCGTAGAGGGCAAAGGAGGTGATGGCTTGGACGATCTGCTCTTGCCCCTTGCCGGTGATACCGCGTGCCGACATACCGGTGCGGAGTTTCTTGTCGATCCTTTGCATCCGTTCGGCCGATCGCTTGAAGCCCATGGCGCGCCGCAGATCTTCGGCTTCACCTCCGGTGAAACCAGCCGCCACCATGGCGACTCGCAGAATCTGCTCCTGGAAGAGTAATACTCCCAGGGTGCGCTTCAGTATCGGCTCGAGACTGGGATGAGGATAGGTTACCTTTTGGCGTCCGCGGCGCCGCTCGAAGTAGGGGTGGACCATGCCGCCGACGATCGGTCCGGGACGGATAATGGCGACCTGAATCACCAGATCGTAGAAGCGGGTTGGAGCGTTCCGAGGGAGTGATGCCATCTGCGCTCGGCTCTCGACCTGGAAGACCCCCACGGTGTCGGCCCGCCGCAGCATCTCAAAGGTTTTGGGATCCTCTGGAGGCAGGTGAGCGAGGTCGACTTCGATTTTTTCGTGAGTACGGATGAGAGGGATCGCCTCTTCCAATACCTGCAACATGCCAAGCCCCAGCAAATCTACTTTGATGATCCCCAGGTCGGCGCAGTCGTCCTTGTCCCATTGCACCACGACCCTCCCCGCCATCGCGGCGGGCTCGATCGGCACCACTTCATCGAGGCGACCGGCGGCGATGACCATGCCGCCGGAGTGCTGGCCCAGGTGGCGAGGAAGGTTCTGGATGCGTCGCCACATTTTGGTGAAGAGTTTGATTCTCGAGTCATCAGGAGAGAATCCGGCGGCAGTCAGTTCTTGCGCCAGTGATTTGGAGTCACCGCGACTGACGTCGTAGTGCCAGCGACCGAACTGCTTGGCGAGTTTGTCGACCTGTTCGGCCGAGTAACCGAGAGTTTTCGCGACTTCGCGGGCGGCCGAGCGGTCGCGGTAGGTGATGACGTTGGCGGTCATGGCGGCGCCATGCGGGCCGTAGCGCTGATAGACGTATTGAATGACCTTCTCGCGCTGGTCGCCGGAAGGGAGATCGAGATCGATGTCCGGCCACTCACCCCGCTCTTCGGAGAGAAAACGCTCGAAGAGCAGTTCCATCTTGACCGGATCGACTGCGGTAATCGAGAGCGCATAGCAGACCGCGCTATTGGCGGCGGAGCCGCGTCCCTGGACGAGGATATTCTCCCGCCGGCAGAAGCGTATGATGTCCCAGACGATTAGAAAGTAGCCTGGCAGTTCGAGCTTTTCAATCATGGCGAGCTCTTGCTCGATTTGGGCTTGAGCGCGTGCAGTGAGGGGCTGGAAGCGACTGCGGGCGCCGTTCCAGGTGATGTGCCGCAGGTAAGAGATGGGGGTCTCGCCGGGCGGCAATGGATAGTCGGGAAAGCGATAGCCTAGGTCGGCCAGAGTGAAATCGAGGCGATCGGCGAGATCACGGCTACCGGCCAGAGCTCCGGGTAGGTCGGCGAAGAGTCGTTCCATGGCGGCGGCCGACTTGAAGTGGCGTTCGCGGTGGGCTGCGAGGAGTTGGCCGGCAGCGTCGAGATGGGTGTGATGCTTAATACAGGTCAGAATGTCGTGGAGGGCTTTGTCTTGGGAGCGGGCGTAGCGTACACCATTGGTGGCAACGAGGGGCAGGCGGAGTCGGTGCGCCAAGTCGATGAGGGCTCGGTTACGGTGTTCCTCTTGCCGTAGGTTGTGGCGTTGCACTTCGACATGGATACGGCCGTTGAAGAGCGTTGCGAGGCGTGCGAGGAGGTGCCGGCCAGCCTCGATCCCTGACGTCTCGAGTTGCAGGGCAAGCGGGCTCTCATCGCCTCCGGTGATGCAGTAGAGACCCTCGGCATGCCCCTCGAGCAGCGTCCAATCGACGCGGGCCTCCCCCTTGGGTCGGTCCCGAGCCGCTGCCGTAAGCAGCCGGCAGAGGTTCTTGTATCCCACTCGACTTCCGACCAAAAGCGAAAGCCGGGCAGCCCGCGTATTCGATTCAGTCTGAGGTGTCGAACCGCGGGAAGTCTGATCGTTGGGTGTGGCCTGGGGTGTCGAATCGCGGGAGTTATGAGACTTCGGTGCCAGATCAGGTGTCGATCCGCGGGACTTTGTCCCGCCGGGCGGCACCTGATGCTCGAGACATCTTCCCTGAAACGTCTTAAGTTCTCGAACACTATTTAGATCGACAACCACCTCGGCTCCCACGATCGCCTTGATCCCCGCCTGCTGCGCAGCTTTGTAGAAGCGGGGGGCGCCGTAGACGCCGTTGCGGTCGAGTAGGGCTACTGCCGGCAGGTCGAGTTCAGCGGCGCGCTGCACCAGGTCCTCAGGCAGAGAGGCACCGTCGAGGAACGAGAAGGCGGAGGCGGTGCGCAGCTCGGGGTAGAGGCGTGAGTGTGACTTCGCTCTGCGGGTGATCGCTCGGTTGCGCAACTTTTCCTTGCGCGCACCAGGCGAGAGATAGCCGGGGGTCTTCTTGCCGGCGAGCTGTTCAAAGTCGATTGAGGGAGGTCCGCTGGAATCTCTTTTCTCACTCATCACAAGCTCCGAGAAGGGGCCTATTCTGAGGTGAAAATAAGGCGTAAGTCAAGTTTACAGATAAACTTCTTGGATCGTAGACGATCGATCGAATCACACTGTGAACTTGACAGATGGCCCTCACTCAGGTGTCTATCGAATGACTCGTTTTATTGCAATATATTAGAATATGTTAGAATCCAAAAGAATACATTTGGAGGCAACATGGCGAAAACTGTGACGCTGAGGTTGGATGAGAGTACCTACGAGGAACTCAAGGAAGCGGCAGCGGCGGAGAATCGACCGCTCTCGAATCTGATCGAGACCGCTGCATTGGCGAGAGTTCGCGAACAACAATTCCTCGACGACGCCGAGATGGCTGAGATCCTCTCGAACGAAGCCCTTATTCAACGACTCAAAGAGGGCTCACGACAGGCCGAGAAGCGCGCGGGAAGCTTCGTTGAGTGAGTACCGCATATTTGAGACGAAGCAGTTCTCTGACGATCTTCGAAAAATT
>JAZFTL010000005.1:0-3181 GCA_036446675.1 Thermoanaerobaculia bacterium | reverse complement strand
GTTCCGTCAGAACTTCCGTCGTCGACCACCAACACCTCGTATTGCAAGTCTCGAGACTCCAAATATTCCGAGATCCGATCCAGGGTTGGAGTCAATCTCTGCACCTCGTTGTAGGCGGGAATCACCACTGAGAGATCAGCTTCAGGAAGTGTAGTCATAAGCGATTACCTTTGAGTATCGGTGCCCGAGAGTCTACTACTTGTCCGCTGATGAATTCGCTCTTCCAGAGATCGGATGGAAGCGTCTGCGTCTTCTCGAGTCACACGTACAGACCTCTCGGCTGGGGAGCTGTGCTACCATCGAAGTCCAATGAACAGTCTCTTAAGTACCTGTGGAATATGGTTTTGCGTCGTCGCCCTCTGTTGTGCGGGAAGTCAGGCCTCAGCGCAACAGGTCGATCTGATCGAACCGATCGAACGGATCGTGGCGATTGTCGATGAGGACCCCATTCTGCTGACTGAGATCGACCAGATGATCGGATTGGGCCTCGCGACGCGTGAGGAAGGCGATACGGAAGCCGACCTGCGACGCCGTATCTTGGATATTTTGATCATCAATAGGCTGAGATTTCATGAGATCAACAGATTTGGCTTCAGTGAAATTCCGTTTGAACTCGTCGATGACGAGGTGGCCGCGCTGCAAGAACGCCTGGGTACCGAGGTGGAATTCGACGAGAGACTAGAGCGTCTTGGTATTAGTCTTGAAGAGTTGCGTCAACTGATCGCGCAAAGACTGATGACCCTGATCTATGTCGAGGAAAGGTTGGGTCCTCGGATATTTGTAGACATAGAAGACATTCAGGAATACTTCGAAGAGGTCTTGAAGCCCGCGATGGAGGAGACCGGACAACCTCTTCCGGCGCTACAGGATGTTCGCGAGCAGATTCGTGGGGTTATCCGTGAGGGTCGCCTCGATGAACAGATGGAAATCTGGACCCAAGAGCTGCGCGCTGAGGCGGATGTGGTCGATTACCTCGATCGTGATCAAAGGCAACTTCCAAGTCGCGAAATCGAATTCCCGGAGCCAGATTCCTGAGCGGCTACAATGGTGTGCCGTAGATGTCGCGATACTGGGCGTAACTGCTCAGCACTCGCGTTAAGTAGCCTCTCGTCTCTCGAAAGCCGATTTTGGTGATGTATTCATCGGGTTCGTTGCTGTAGCAGTAGCTTCGCCACAAGCGAGCCTGGTGCTCGCCGGCGTTATAGGCTGCCAGCATGACCTCTTTGCGGCCGCCAAACTTCCGACTCAGTTCGGCCAGATAGGCTGCGCCAAGCGCGATGGCGTACCGCGGCCGGTATAAATCGTCGGCCTCGACTGAGGAGAGACCGATTTCATTGGCGAGTCGACGAGCCGTTGGGAGAACGAACTGTGCCAAGCCCCTTGCTGAAGCAGCCGATATGGCGTCAGGGTCGAAGCGGCTCTCCTCCCGAATTATTGCTGCAAGCAGGTGAGGATCCACTCCTCGCTTTTTGGTCTCCTTCTCAATAAGAGTGCCGAATGCTGCAGGGAAGAGTAGTCGGCGGAATCCGAGCGGTACGAATTGGGGTGGGACTCTCTTCGGCATCTGATCAGCAAGGATCTCGGCAACATAGAGCGAGCGATTGATCAAGCCGGACTGCGCCAGCAATTCACTCCCGGTGTATGCCAAGGAAGTGTCGGACATGGGAAAGTACTTCAAGAGTCTCGCCGTACCCTCTTCCCAAATCCCCAGTGCCAGGAGGTGCTCTTCGGGGGTGGTTAGTGCGCTGCCCCAGAGCGGCCAGTCTCGAGTTGGTACGGTTTTCAGCTCCAAGTACCGTTGCGACGGAATATTTCTTCTGAGTTTGGACTCCAGGGTCTTGCGTGCTCGAGAGCCGTAAGGGTCGTTGTCTCCGAGCAGTAGCCAGGCACTGTAGAGGTCCTCGCTACGCGGTGACTGGCTTGCCTGCACCGCATACTGCCGCGTTGCCTCTTTGAGGGGGTCCGACGCGAGTCGCTTGAGCGCCAGCTGAGCGAGCGGATGGAACGGATCGGACCGCACCGATTCCGCGTATCTCCGGACGGCTTGTGGAACCCTACCCTGTAACTGTTCCAGTCGACCTCGCCAGTATGCGACCTCGACCGCTTCGACACCTCCGAGTTGTCGAATTTGAAGAAACCATTCGGAGGCGCGCTCAGTGCGACCTCGAACCAGGTCTGAAGCCAACAGGAAGAGGGCGGCTCGGCTTCCAAGAGTACGCCAGCGGCGATTCGAAATAAGTGTTTTGTATCGGTTGTAGGCTTCCTCTTCGTAGCCGCTGCGCCAGAGCAGCCGAAGACTGGCGAAAAGGCCGGCAGGTGCCCAGTCGCTGGCCGAGCCCGACTCTGCCACTGCGTCGTAGGCAGCTGCGGCCCTGAGCCAATCGCCTTTCATTTCAATGGATCGAGCCCTTTGGTAGAGGGTCCGGGCCCGATCTTCGGAGTTTTTTGTCAAGTCTGCGAGTTGCGCAAAACCAGCTTCTGCTGCTTGGTACTGGGTCTGCCAGAATAGGTTCCGCGCCTGAGCATAACGCTCTTCGAAGCTTGCCCGGCCGGCTCGTCCTTCTTGAAGTGCAAGCGATCGATTGAGAAAGAGGATGGACTGGGAAAACTCTCGATGCCGATGAAAAGTGATACCCAGGAGCCGTGACACAGAGCCCTTGGCGGTCTCAGGCCGAATCAAGTGAGCGATCTGTTCGGCGGCAGCTCGAGCCGTCTCGTCCCTATCGGTAGTTCTGATAAGAGTCAGTAACAGTTCGGTTGCTTGGGCTGCCTGGCCGGATTTGAGAGCACACTGCGCCTGCGCCAGTTGAATAGCTCGCAGATCAGGCCGAGGTAGGTTCCAATTGCCTGAATTTCGAAGCAGTCTGCAGTCACCGCCGTTGCGGATTGATTGAACCAATAGTCTGCTGGATGGTGTCACGAGGGAAGTAGGAGGGCCTCGCCCGAGGAGGGTCGCAAAGAGGCCGGCAGCGACTTCAGGGTGGTTCAATGCTACTTGAATCACGGCCAAGCGGTAGAAGCCGTAAGCGGCAAGATCGGGGGTGGCTGTGATGGATTTCGCGAATGCTTCATGCGCTTCCTGGGGACGCTTGAGTCGGGTTAGGAGATGACCTCGAAGATAGTCGAATCCTAGCTGCTCTGCCTGTTCCTGGTTCTCGGCGAGTTCTTCTTCAAGGAGATG
>JAZFTL010000004.1:0-3699 GCA_036446675.1 Thermoanaerobaculia bacterium | reverse complement strand
GTCTCGGCACCTGAACCTGTCACCCAGGTCAAGGTACCCGAAGAACCAGTGACTGAGATTCCCGACGCAACCGCACCTAAGCCTGAAGAAAAAATCCGCTCAGGCCCCGGGCCGAGAGAAGCGGCGCGGCCTGCTACATCGAGCCTTCCACCTGAGGAGAGCATCGTCAGCCCGGCGACCGAAAAATTATCGCGAGCTGAGGCTGTCGCTCCAGCGGCTGAAGTATCGGAAGCTCCGCAGGATGTGAGAGCCCAGGGCGATTCGGAGCCGCCACAGGAAGCACCCGACGCCGGCATCACACACCAGCCCGACCCTTACCTGGAGTCAATGATCGATTCCGCCAACACTGCGATAAAGGCCGAAAACCTTGCCGAGGCGCGCGAGCTTCTGGGCAAAGCTCAACTTCTGGATCCAGAGAACCCAAAGGTGCTGGAACTGGAAGAAGCACTTGCAGCGGCCGATCAATCTCCAGACGCGAGCATCGGCGACTCGCCGGAGCCAGTCGAAGAGGAATCGGCTGAAGCCGACGACGAACTCGAAAGTCTCGAGAATCTCGATGAGATGAAGGATCTCGATCAACCGGAAGTCGAAGGCGAGAAGAGGTCACTTGCAGACTTGGGCTCTGCTCTCGACTCCGAAAGCGAACAACGGATTCAGGATCTGCTTGCCGAAGGACAGAACGAGTTCGAGGCGGGAGACTTCCAGTCTGCAATCGATTCGTGGTCTCGAATTTTTCTCATCGATATCGACCACGCCGAAGCCAATCAACGTATCGAGGAAGCTCGAAAGCTAAAAGCCGAGTCAGATCGAGAACTGGAGGAAGCGTTTCACGAAGGCGTCGTGCTCCTCGACGATCAGAAACTCGATGAGGCGCGTGCCGCATTTGAGCGAGTTCTAGAAATGCAGCCCAACCACCTCGCAGCTCAGCAACAGCTGGAGAAGATCGAGTCGGCCGGGAAAGAAGGTGCCCCAGCTTCTGGAATTCATGTTTCCGCGGTTTCTGAGGATTCACCGGTCACCGACGAGACCGCTGCATCGTTTGACCAAGAGCTGATTTCGAAACCGGAATTCAGTGGTTTGGAGGCCGTGGATGCATCGGCAGACCCGTTCGGCGAGCTCTCCAAGCCCAAAGCCAAAGCCGCCAAGAGCAGAATGTCCCTATATGTCGGCGCCGCAGTTCTCTTGCTGGTCCTGGCCGGTGGCTGGATCTTGATACGAAACTGGAGCAGCATTTTCCCCAATTCGGGCAAAGACTCACAGGCCAGTGTCCGCACTGCTCCGCAAGATCCGATTACGCGAGCAATGGGATTGAAGGAGAACGGCAAGACCGCGATGGCGCTCGCTCAACTCCGCCGTCTTCCTCCGGAAAACCCCGCGTATGCAGAGGCCCAGACCCTTATCGCACAGTGGGAAAGCAAGGATCCATCAGCGGATGACCGCGACCAACCTTCGCCCACAGAGATGGAGCGCCGGTCGAACCATATTCAGATGGCTAACCTTTTCTACCAAGATCGAGAGTTTCTGCGAGTTCTCGAGCATCTGGATGCGGCAAGTCTCGTAACTCCCTTAGATGAAGGCGAAGACTCTATGCGGCAGGCGAGTCGAGAGGCTCTATCCGATATTCAAGATCAGATCGATCTCTTCGAACAGGGTGACTGGGAGTTCGCGGTGCGGACTCTCTGGAACCTCCATCAAGCAAACCCCGACAACAAAGATGTGAAGCGCCTCTTGATAGACTGCTATTTTAATTTAGGCTATCGAGATCTTCAGCGCAGTGACCCAGGAGGAGCGGTAAGAAAACTCACCGAAGCTGTTAACTTAGGCCCTGACGATTACGAGGCTACCCGACTCTTGAGGTTCGCGCAAACCTACGAAACCAGAGCACCCGACTTGCTATACCAGATCTTCATCAAATACCAACCCACCCGGTAAAATGGCACGAAAAATAGCTCCGAGCAACGAACCTGGGCTGTTCGATCTTCCCCTAAGGCCTCGAGAATCGACATCTTCCAGCGGCCTCACCGGCCATCCAGATCCCCTGGCCAAACAAGTTTCGATCGATCTCGACTCCCCACCCCCTCTGTTTCCTGCAGCAGAAGACGATCCCTCCAGAACCAGTCAAGGAAATGAGACCAGTACCCCTGGGCAGGCGATACAGATTCACGCAACGCTCAAAGGACGGCTACTCGCCGGACTCTTTGATCTCGGCCTACTCCTCCTGGTCGGCCTGTTCTGCATCGCGAGTATGGGACTACTCGGAGTCGATGCGCGGAGCATCAGTTGGCCCCCATTCGGCCTTTTCCTGCTCTCCTTTTCATTCCTGTATCACGTGATACCGCTCTCGTTCTGGGGGCGCACACCTGGAATGGCTTTCGCCGGCCTAACTGCTCGAAACGCTGACGATCTTCCTTTGAGCATAGGCCAGACCGGACTTCGGTGGATCGGCACTCTACTCACCTTGGTCCTCATCGGGCTGCCGGCATTGCTTGTGTTCACTGGAACCTCGCTTACCGATCGGATTAGCGGATCGCGGACCCTCGCTCCATCTACCAATACCTAGGGCTGCGGTAGCACCTTGTCGCGCGCCCCGCGCCGGTGCTGCCAAACCGCCCAGCCCATCCACAGATTCGCGGCAGCTGTTGCGATTGAGAATACGATAAGAGTTTCACCCCCGGGCCAGAGCGCCAAGAGACCACCGGTTTGATACACAATCCCCGAAATACGCAGCGGGCCAAACGCCAGCCCTCCCATCAAGAAAAACGAGTGCCCCAACAGCAGTAGCCACAACCCCGGAAGTATCCAAGCGAGCCCCTGCCAGACAAGGATGATCGACAGGGCGACGGCCACCAGCGAGATATTCCCTTGAGCCCGAAATACCCACCGGGTCAAACCACTCCCGGCCTGTTCCGACGTGCGCCTGAAAATCAGTAGCCCTTCCACCGCACCGCCTACAAGGATGGCGACCGACCAGAGAATCAAAATGGCGGGTGGTGGAACTCGACCTACTAGAGAACGTGTTGCCAGCGCCGCTGAGGGGAGTACGATCGCCCAAACGAGCCACGACCAGGGAGAGCTCAGGTACCGTTTTCCGGCTTGCGAGAATTCTTTCTGGACCCGCTCTAGATCACCGGACTCATCAAAGGGAGACGAGCTTGAAAACACCGGCTCATATTCTGATCGCAAAACACCGGCGCGTCGACCCTACGGCGCGTTCGTCTCCTGACTGGAAAGCTTGATTTGGGTGCAAGCCCGCTTCATCGCCCGCACCCTCTCCACATACGATGCAGCATCGCTCACTGCGAGTTCTCGGGCTGTCTTCAAGGCTTCAATGGCGATCGACCGGTCTAGTTCCTCGGGACGTTTGGCGTCTTCGGTCAGGATAGAAAGTCGATTCTCAAACATTTCGGCGAAGCCACCGTCAATGTAGAGCAACTCTCTCGTCTCAGGACCTTCAACTCTGAGCCCGCCCACATCCAACTTGCAGAGCAGCGGGGCCCGATTAAACAAGATGCCCATCTCGCCGTCGTGGGCCGGCAGGGCTACAAACGTCGCTTCGCACTCCAGTACAATTTTCTCTGGAGTCACTACACTGCAATGAAACGTCCTGGCGGATGACATCGACTAGGCTTCCTTCTCCAATTCCTCGGCGCGAGCGGCAGCGTCTTTGATCGTGCCGACGTACATGAACGCCTGGTCCGG
>JAZFTL010000003.1:0-3541 GCA_036446675.1 Thermoanaerobaculia bacterium | reverse complement strand
CCGTTCTCTATTTTTCGACCTCGTTGCTCACCTCATTCTTCTCCAACAACGCCTCGGCCGTCCTCCTGGTGCCCGTCGCATTCAATGCTGCTGCGACACTCCAGGTGGACTCGAAGCCCTTCTTGATGGCGGTGGCCTTTGCGGCATCGGCCAGTTTCATGACCCCTATGGGCTATCAAACCAATGCCATGGTTTACAGTCCCGGCAACTATCGGTTTAACGATTACCTGAAATTCGGCACGCCGCTGCAACTGATATTCTGTGTCATCGCAACCATCCTGATTCCAGTCTTCTGGCCCTTTTAGCAAGATCCCGGCACGCTGTCAGGCGAGGAGTTGTTCTACTCTGGCGATCACCATCTGCAAGGCGACACGGTTCTCGCCACCCTCTGGAACGATGACATCCGCCCAACGTTTTGATGGCTCGACGAAATCGAGATGCATTGGCCGCACGGTGTCGAGGTACTGCCGAAGCACGTCATCGAGAGTTCGACCGCGCTCGCTCATGTCGCGTCGCACCCGGCGAATGAGCCGCACATCGGCATCCGTATCGACGTAGATCTTGAAGTCTAGATGTTGGCGCAGCCGAGGTTCTACGAAAAGCAGAATCCCTTCGAGAAGGATGACCGGGCGCGCTGCGACATGCTCGGTCTGCTCGGTGCGGCGATGTCGGACAAAATCATATATCGGCACCTGGACCGACTGCCCCGCCTTTAACTGCTGGAGGTGCTCCAAGAGCAGCTCAGTGTCAACGGCGCTCGGATGGTCGAAGTTGTGTGCCCGCAGTTCGTCATGGTCGTTCCATTCGATGTCACGGTAATAACTGTCTTGCGCTACGAAGGCGATCCGATCTCGTCCAACCGCTTCGAGAATTTCTCTCGCTACCGTCGTCTTGCCGGATCCAGTGCCACCGGCAACTCCCAGCGCGACAGCACTCATGATCGACTCGCCTTGTGGAACCTGCTGTAGCTCATGGATGCCACCCTATCCGAATCCTCGAAATTTCTCTTCTATCAACGCTGGTAGTGCGGCCAAAGAGTCGATGGCGAAGTCAGGAGCAGGGCCACCTCCATCCTCACTGCGGATCCAGACCGTCGCCACCCCTGCCGCCCGTCCGGCGGCGATATCGGAGGCTCGTCGATCTCCTACCATGACGGAGTCCCCAGGCTCAGACTGCAACACAGCAAGTGCATCTCGCAGCATCGCGGGCGATGGCTTACGACTGCCACAGTCGTAGCTAAAGTGTATCGAGTCAAAAACGCCCGCAATCCCGTGCCGATCTAGGATCCGTAGGTAGAGCGCACCAGGCAGTGGCACATTCGAGACGAGCGCCAATTTGAGCCGGTGCCGCTTGAGCCAGTGTAGCGTGTCGCTAATCCCTTGATACGGTTTAATGCGTTCTGCGTAGGGCCGGAACCAGGAACGAAGCAAGTGTACGTCATGAAGTCGACTCCCTGCTGCCCGTCGCAAACTGGTCAAATGTGGTTTCCAACTCGCCTCTGTTCCCAATTCATAGCGACGCTCGTATTCGCGGCGCCAAGGTTCAAACAGCAAGGTCTCTAGATCCTCTAAATTCAACAACTGATTTCTCTGGCGAAGAAGTCGGAGAAGAGCCTCCCTGCCGCGCCAGTCGAGTCTCGCCGGCGGTAGCCCCTTTGAATTCTCGAGGTCCAGCAAGACCCCTCCCATATCGATCAAGACTGTATTGATCTTCATATATAGCGCTAGGACTCGCTCCCCGGCCCGGACAATCCGATCCGCAGTTCCCGAATCACTGTGTCTTTGGGAAGGTAGGTATAGAAGAAATATTTATCGTCCTGGGGCACAGAGAAGGTCCCACGACCATTCTGCAAGGCGGCCTCGAGGCGATGTTGATTGCTTCGACTCAGGACAACCATCTTGCCTTCCACGCCTGAAGGTGATGCGAGCACCTCAACAGTGTACTCTCCCTGCGCCAGGTATCCTTTCAAGAGCAGATAGGCATCGCTGCGGGGATAGCGGAAGCCTTCTCCGTCCAGTCTGAAAATCTGTTCGGACTCGTACTGCAGCGGGGCGGGATCGATCTTGTAAAGCCGAATCTCCGGTCCGAAACGCGTCCGACTCGGCACAAAGTCGCGCACCAATTCAAACTCGAACATTCTCCGATAGCGCCGTGCAAACTCTTCATGATGCGGTTCAGTCCAGTTCGCGGGGTCGAGGAATCGATAAAAGGCGGGGCCCGCAAGGAGAAGATAATCCCACTTCGGATCGGTGATCTCTTCGAATGTGTAGCGCGCCGCGAAACGCTTTTTAGTGCGCTGATACCTCTTGTAGTTAAGCTTCGGAGTGTACTCTTCCTGCACAAACGCCGCCCCCCGCGGCACATTCCGATCAATCCACTCGATAGCCAATTCACGGGTACTGGGCCGCACCATGCTCAGGTCTTGACCCACAGTCTTGCCAATGGGTATCCCCAGCACCACAACTGCAAGAGTGGTCGTCAAGAAAATTCTGCGGCGCAACCCGGATCGCCCGGGAGAGGCAAAACGCTCGATCCATGCAACCACACCGATCGCCAGAACCACGGCAACGATCGGCAATACCGGTTGCAGGTTACGCTTCACAACCATATTCATCGAGGTCATGAGACTTATGTAAATCACTGGATACGGCAAGATCAAGAGAACTCGCCGCTTGATATCTCGCCGCAAGAATAGAAGTCCTAGGCAGCCGATAGCCAGCGCCGGAAGCCCGAAGTTTTCCAACATTCTTTCCCCGTACCACAGACTATTACTCGTCGGCGTGACTCCGATCCAACCACCCCTCGAGTACTGACGAACTCCGAAGAACAAGTCCTTTCCGGCCCCGGCAAATGCACTCTCCGTTCTACTCCACAAAGCCGGCATCGTCGCTAGAAAAGTCACGAGAGAACTCAGCCCTGCAATCGGTAGCGACCAAGACCACCGTCTGGACTTGACTCGCCAGTAGATCCACACCGCGACGATTGCAATTGCCACAACTCCAGCTGGATACTTGCTGCCGGCCGCCAGGCCTGCAGCGCATCCCGACCAGAAATAGTCACTGGCTCGCTCACGATCTATCAAGCGAGCGACGAACATCAGTGAAAGGGTGGCAAAAAAGGCTGCCGGCACATCGCTTATGATGAGGTGAGAAATCTCGTTATAGAGCGAGGAGAAAATCACCAGCCCGGCTGCCAAGGCGGCGGCGCTGAGTCCTCCAATACGCCGTGCGATGTAAAAAACGGGAACGACAGTAAGAGCGCCATACATGGCGCTGACACCCCGCATGAGAATCCAGCTCAGTTCTACCTGGTCGCTGACATCGAATATGTACTGCGCAAAGCGCAGCAATGGCTGGGCAAAAAGCGCCTGAATCCATAGAGCGATCGCCGCCGAATAGTAGGTCAAGTGCCCATAGATGAACGACTCAGGAAAGAGGTCCCCTTGATTGATCTCCAGCGCGGCAGCATAGTAAATACCCTCGTCCTGGTAATATCTCCCGGATAGTTCCCAATCGATCCCGAGCAACCGAATGACAAGCGA
>JAZFTL010000002.1:0-4684 GCA_036446675.1 Thermoanaerobaculia bacterium | reverse complement strand
CGATATCTGCCCGGTGGGAGCGCTCACTTCAAAGGACTTTCGCTTTGCTGAAAGGGTTTGGTACCTCGAGAAGACACCCTCCATCTGTACCGGGTGCGATATCGGCTGCAACATCACCCTGGAGCATCGAAGCGGCGACATCAAGCGCTACAAACCCCGTTTTAATCCGGAGGTCAACGACTACTGGATGTGCGACTACGGCAGGCTCTCCCACCGTCGCTACAAAGAGTACGAGCGGCTCCTGACACCGCGACGCAGGACCCGCAACGGAGAGATGGCTCCCTGTTCGTGGGACGAGGCCCTTGCTGAGGTCCATCAACTCCTGTCGGACCGATCGGCGAAAACGCCGGACAGCGCCACAATTATCGGGTCGGGGTTCCTGTCTACCGAAGAGGCGTATCTGCTACGGCGCTTGGCCGACAGTCTCGACATTCAGAATAGATATGTTTGGGTCGATGCCGGCCCGGAGAGAATAATCCCGACCGCCAAGGGCGATTCGAGGGGCAGTGATTGCGCCCCGAATCGACGCGGTGCCCTGCTGGCCGGGCTGGGCACCTCCAGCTCACCAAGTGACCGAGAATTCATCGCCGGAAGAGAATTCGAAAAATGCAGGGTGCTGCTGATCGCCGACAGTAACTTTGGAAAGGCCGCCAACGAGGCACAGTTCGTGGAAGAGCTTCGCAAAGTCGATACTCTGATCGTGTTCGGCTGGGCTGACACCCGGCTCGCCCGGGCCGCCGACATCGCTCTCCCTCTGGCGACTCCGGCCGAGATCTCAGGAAGCTACGTCAACGCTTACGGGAGAATCCAGCGATTCGAAAAAGCATACGCTCCAGTCGAAGGTGCGAGAGATGGCGTGACTGTATTCGCCGACTTGCTGTCGCGCTTTGACGAAAACTGGACCGCTAACGACACGGCGACCGTACTTCGTGAAATGGTTCGAGATCTCGATATCCAAGAACTTCGTGAGACTGATTCCCTCCCGGCCCACGGAATTGTTCTGGCATCCCCGACAGCTCCAGAGACGGCTTCTGTCGGGACGTCGACTCAACGTTCGTAAGGATCAGACTTTGGTGTTCGAACTAGCAGCAACCGCGGGGAAAATCGGCATTTGGGTTGTGATTCTGCTGAGTGTGACGCCGGTCATGGTCTGGATTGAGAGGCGAGGCTGCGCACTTATTCAGGATCGTAAAGGGCCCAACCGGGTTGGACCATTGGGGCTGTTCCAGCCCTTGGCAGACGCCGTCAAACTCCTTTTTAAGGAGGATATTATCCCTAGCGAAGTAGATCGCCCACTCTACCTCCTGGCGCCAATCCTGGCTATAGTTCCAGCGCTCACCACCTTTACGGTGATTCCTTTTGGGCCGACGATCATAATCGGTGGCCAAACCGTCCATCTACTGGTCGCCGATGTCGACACCGGTGCACTCTTGCTCTTGGCGCTCTCCAGCCTGGGGGTGTACTCGCTGGTGATGGCCGGGTACAGCTCGAACAACAAGTACGCTCTCATTGGCTCGGTACGGGCTACCGCCCAGATGATCAGTTATGAGTTGGCCCTGACGCTCTCGGTGGTAGCAGTTCTAATACCGACTGGATCGCTGCGCTTAGACGACGTCGTTACCTATCAGCAAGGCTTATGGTTGGGAGTCATACCGCAGTGGAACATATTCCCCCATGCCCTCGGATTTTTGGTCTTCCTCATAGCCGCCTTCGCTGAAACCAACCGCCTTCCATTTGATCTTTCTGAAGCTGAATCCGAACTTGTTGCCGGCTACCATACCGAATACAGCGCAATGAAATTCTCACTCTTCTTCATGGGCGAGTACATGTCGATGGCGACTCTCGGCGCCCTCGGAGCCACTCTATTCTTGGGCGGCTGGCATCTACCCGGAGTCGATTTCACTGGATGGTGGGTAACCTCCGCACTCTTGGGCATGGGTATTTTGATCGCCAAGACATCGCTCTTCCTGCTTTTCTTCGTTTGGGTTCGCTGGACTTTCCCCCGATTTCGATTCGACCAACTGCTCCGACTCGGATGGAAGGTGCTGCTGCCGCTCGCAATAGTCAACCTTATCTTGATCTCTGCCTTAACTGTGGCGGGCTGGCTGTAGCATGGAAATCGCGGTCTTTGCACTCTTCGCGTTTCTTGCGGTCATTTCTGCGATCGTGGTCGTGTCACACCGAAACCCAGTCTATGCGGTCATGAGTCTGGTCATCACTCTGATATCGCTGGCGGTACTCTTTGTACTGCTCGGCGCTCCATTTATCGCTGCTATCCAGGTGCTCGTGTATGCCGGAGCAATCCTCGTTCTCTTCCTCTTTGTCATCATGCTGTTGAACGTCGAAGAGGACGCCCAGCGCACCAGGTCGGGGATTTTTCAAAAGGTGACTGCGCTCATCAGCGCGGCACTCTTTACAGGCATTTTGGCAGGACTGTTCTGGCGCGATACTGCATCCCAGGAGGTGGCTCCATTGACGAGTCAGAGCATTTCTCTGGAAAGTCTGGCGCATCGGCTTTTTGCTGCGTATCTCTTGCCTTTCGAAATGATCGGACTCTTGCTCCTAGCCGCAGTCGTCGCTGCGACGGTGCTGGCCAAGCCTTATTCCAGCAGACCGAGGGCCGAAGACCCATGACGGTATCGATCTTCTGGTATCTCCTGCTTGCGGCAATCCTCTTCGGGATCGGCACAGCGGGAGCCTTGACTCGAAGAAACGGTATCGCGATCTTTCTTTCCATAGAACTTATGCTGAGCTCGGTAAATCTCGCTCTCGTGGCCTACTCTAGATTGATTGGAGAGCGCCTCGGAGACCTCCAAGCAGCGCTGACCGGTCAGCTGCTCGTCTTCTTTGTGATCGCCGTAGCCGCTGCGGAGGCCGCCGTCGGGTTGGCACTCTTTATCGCGGTATTTCGCAATCGCCGTACGATCGATGTCAACCATCTCAACATCATGCGCTGGTAACTCGTAAAGCCTTGATACATGACTAACTTCCTCTGGCTCATCCCCCTCCTCCCATTCTTGGGAGCTGCAGCTAACGGCGCGCTGGGGCCAAAACGCCCTAAGTCTTTGACCACTCTGGTGGCCCTTGGCGCACCTGGGCTTTCCCTGGCACTCAGCCTGGGAGTGATTTGGCAGTACATTACGGTGCTGGCACCGCAACCTCTCGAACAGATCGCCTACGTCTGGACGACGGGTGCACTCCATATCGACGTTGCCTTCCTGCTCGACCCGTTATCGTCGGTGCTGTTGTTTGTGGTGACGTTCGTGGGTTTTTTGATTCACGTGTACTCCGTGGGGTACATGCGCGATGAGGTCGGCTACCAGCGCTACTTTGTGTACTTGAATCTGTTCATGGGCGCCATGTTGTTGCTGATACTGGGCAACAATTTTCTGGTGATGTTCGTGGGCTGGGAGGGGGTGGGGCTCTGTTCGTACCTGCTGATCGGTTTCTATTACGACCAAGAGTTTCCGCCGTATGCCGGTCGCAAGGCGTTTATCGTGAATCGGATCGGAGATTTTGCTTTCTTGGTGGGAATGTTCGCCCTGGTGGCAAAGTTCGGCACCCTGCAGTACAGCGCCATTTTTCCAGTCATGGCCCAGAACCCATCACTGGTGGAGGGCGAGTACCTGCTGGGGATGAGCTTCGCGTCGTTTGTGGCTCTCTGTTTTTTCATCGGGGCGATGGGCAAGAGCGCCCAGATTCCGCTGTATGTCTGGTTACCGGATGCCATGGCGGGTCCGACCCCGGTGTCGGCCCTGATCCATGCGGCGACCATGGTGACGGCGGGGGTGTATATGCTGGCGCGCTCGAACGTGCTCTTCCAGCTGGCGCCTGAAATTTCGGCTTTCGTGGCCATCGTCGGCGCCACCACAGCCCTGTTTGCGGCGACCATTGGACTGGCGCAGACGGATATCAAGAAAGTCCTGGCCTATTCGACCGTGTCACAGCTCGGCTACATGTTTCTGGCGGCGGGGGTGGGCGCCTACAGCGTTGCAGTGTTTCACTTGATGACCCATGCGTTCTTCAAGGGGTTGCTGTTTTTGGGTTCCGGCTCGGTGATCCATGCCATGGGTGGAGAGCAGGATATGCGGCGGATGGGTGGCCTCAAGCAACACTTGCCGGTGACCTACTGGACCTTCTTGGTGGGGACACTGGCGATCGCCGGGGTGCCGGGGTTGGCGGGATTTTTCTCCAAAGATCAGATTCTGGCCTCAGCCTTTGGCGGCGGCCACATCCTGTTGTGGGGGGTCGGTCTGCTGACCGCCGGGCTCACGGCGTGCTACATGTTTCGCCTGTTACTGATGACCTTTCATGGGGAGTTTCGCGGCAGCGACGCGCAGTACCAGCACCTGCATGAATCCCCCGCGGTGATGACCTGGCCACTGCGGATCTTAGCGCTCGGTGCGATCCTCATCGGCTATGTGGGTCTGCCCCGCTTGGGCAGCTGGGACAAGAACTGGTTTGGACACTTCTTGGAACCGGTGCTCAGCAGCGTTGGACAGCATGGTGCGGAGCACCACGCTGGGGTCGGGGAGGAGCTCGTGCTCATGGCTCTGTCGGTCGCTGTAGCGGGCGCCGGGATCTTCTGCGCCTGGAGCCTCTACGGCGGCACCAAGGCGCTCGCTGCCGGCGCCCGCTGCGCCGCTCGTTTCCCGGTACTCCACCGGGTCTTACTCAACAAGTA
>JAZFTL010000001.1:0-6557 GCA_036446675.1 Thermoanaerobaculia bacterium | reverse complement strand
AGAGCACTGCGTCGCCCCCATAGCATCCTACGCTGCTGCCGTCCCTCTCCGTTCCTGATAATCTTTCCGCAAGGTGAATCGGGTTGAGTATCCGCGCCGTATGCTGAGACCAGAAGATGACCCGTACTAAGAAAATTTTTGTCTGGGTAGTCCCAGCGCTCCTAATTGCTTGGGTGACGCTGGCGATTGCCTTACAAGGTGAGCCGCAAACGTCGCCGACTCCGGCCTCTGAGCCGTCTTCCGCAACCGCTGCTGATACAGCTGCTGAAAAGGACATGGGCCACGATAGTCACTCCGGTCGCCCCAATCGGCTGATTCATGAGACCAGCCCGTATCTGCAGTTGCACGCCTACAACCCGGTCGATTGGTATCCGTGGGGGACTGAGGCGCTGGAACGCGCCCGTCGAGAAGACAAGCCGATCTTCCTCTCGGTGGGTTACACCACCTGCTACTGGTGCCACGTCATGGAGCGGGAGGTCTTCTCGAACCCGGAGATCGCTGACTTGATGAACCAGTGGTTCGTCAACATCAAGGTAGATCGGGAAGAGCGTCCCGAGCTCGACGAAATCTACATGACTGCTACTCGACTGATGACCCGCCACGGTGGCTGGCCCAACTCAGTCTTTCTAACCCCCGATCTGAAGCCTTTCTACGCCGGGACCTATTTTCCACCGACCGATGGTCGCGGCCGTCCGGGCTTCCCCCGGGTGCTCGAGAGCCTCAACCAGGCCTGGAGCGAACGGCGTTCGGAGGTTGTCGAGCAGGCCAATCGAATCGCGGTCGCCATGGGGCAGACGCTTGCGGCAAACACCGACTCAATGACCGACCTGCCCAAAAAGTCGGACATAGTGAAGGCCGCGAGCCAGCTCAAGCGGGCATATGACGAAGAGTTCGGGGGCTTTGGCAGTGGCCACAAGTTCCCCTCTCCGTCTAATCTGTACTTTCTCTGGCAGCAGGGTCAGCACGGCGATAAGGATGCTGAACGG
Source organism: Thermoanaerobaculia bacterium (assembly GCA_036446675.1). Taxonomy (GTDB): domain Bacteria; phylum Acidobacteriota; class Thermoanaerobaculia; order Multivoradales; family JAHEKO01; genus JAZFTL01. Next base: position 5,571 of record JAZFTL010000001.1, on the reverse strand, counting down.
CTCGTCCTCGAGACTCTTGCCCACATGGGCAGAGGTGCGATTTACGATCAGCTCGACGGCGGATTTCATCGCTACACGCTGGACTCGGCATGGCGAATCCCCCATTTCGAGAAGATGCTCTACGACAACGCGCATCTCGGAGAGCTGCTGGCGATCACATCTGCAGCTACGGCGGATCCGGAACTCGACCGTCTGGCGCGGGGCACCTTCGACTTCGTCCTGGAGTGGATGACGCTTACCAACGGCGCCTTCAAGTCGGCCATCGACGCGGAGACAGACGCGGTCGAGGGCGCTTATTACATCTGGACTCGCTCCGATATCGAGGCAGCGCTGAGTCCGCAGGAATACGCGCTCGTCGCGCCGATCTTCGGAATTGAAGAGGAGCCCAACTTCGAGGATACTCACTACACGCTCTATCTGAAGGCTCCGTTCAGCCGGCATGCGGAACGACTCGGGATCTCTCGCGATGCCCTCTTGCGGCGTTTGGAGCCGGCACTGGACAAGCTGAGAAAGGCCCGGGACCTTCGAAAATTCCCGATCGTAGACGACAAAGTGCTGACCGATTGGAACGGAATGATGATCGCAGCTCTGGCCCGGGGTGGAGACCTCCTGGAAGAGCCGCGCTACGTCGAGGCAGCGGAGAGGGCGGCTGAATTCGTTCTTGACCTGAGAGACGACTCCGGTACGCAGCTTCACGTCTGGCGCGATGGCACTGCAAAGATTCCAGCGTTCTTAGACGACTATGCATTCCTGATCCGTGGACTGCTGGCCTTGGAAGAGGTCACGGGGCAGGAGAAGTGGCTGCTGCAGGCTATTCGTCTGGCCGACCAGCTGGAGGAGCGCTTGGCGGCGCCGCAAGGTGGATACTTCATGAGCGAGGACCGCACCGACGTGCTGATCCGCTCACGCTCGGCCTCGGAAGGTGCCATCCCCTCAGGTAATGGAGTTGCAGCGCTGGATCTCCTGACCCTGGCCGAGCGTACCGGTGAGGAGCGCTTTCGCCAGCGGGCCGAGTCTGTGCTGAGTGGCTTCGGCGAGGATCTAGCGCAGCGGCCGCGTGCGGTCTTGACGCTGGCGCAAGCGGCCTTCGAGTACTTGGATCGACCCATGATCAACCGCACTGCAGCCGGCGACTACAAGACGCCGAGGCGCAAGTCGCCGATCGACAGCTTGGCGAGGGAGCTGGTAGATGCCGAAATCGAGGTGTCCGGCTCGACGGCCGAAGAGGACTGGAGAAATTTTACTCTGGAACTCAGGATTCGCGACGGCTGGCACATCAACGCCAACCCAGCTTCCATGAAGTACCTGATACCAACACAAGTCAGCGGTGAAGTCCGTGGCGTTTCCTATCCACCCGGGAAGAGTTTCAAATTCGAATTCGCTGAAGAGGTGATCGATGTCTATAGCGGCGTAACTCGAATTCGCGGTGAAGTGAACTCTGCGGAGGAGAGCGTCGAAGTCATCTACCAAGCCTGTGACGATCGCCGCTGCCTGCCGCCGGTGACCAAGTCACTTCGGCTCGATTAGAAGTACGCTATCGCGAGGCTTCCTGCGGCGGAACCGGAATTCCAGGTCTTGGCCGACCGCGGCGGCCCATAGCTGCATGAATTTGGCAGTCGGGTTGGCTCCCCAGCGTTCCGCCTGGGCAATCGCCTGTTGCGAACAGTCGAGGCGCTCCGACATTGTGGTTTGGGTCAAATCGGCGTTCTCGCGCAGTTCTCGCAACAGGTAGCCAGGCGGCTCGCTATTCCATGCCGGGAGTTTCCCCCAATCTTTGAGCGCTTTCCATTCTTGGTAGACTCGAGGCTTGCGCCGCGTAAGTCCAGTCGGTAGCGGCAGCTCAACCCTGCGGCGATCCGATGGAATTCTTAGGATTCTTGTCGCTCTGCCCATACCTCAATCCCCTCAGCGGTTGGCTCTCGATCATCAAGCTCGTCGGCGAAACGACGGAGTTCCCGCCAGCTTCGATTTACCTTTTGAGCTATTACCAGTTGCTCTAGTTTCTTCATGTCGAGATCGGATTCAGTCGCTCGCAAGATAAGAAACGCATTGACGCCATCGGTCGTCGAGTCCCAAAACTCCCAAGCCGCCAGGCGATCCACCAAGAGCGCCTCCGGCGCTAAGACTTCGAGGCGCTGTCCGGAAAACTCGAGCAATACAGTACCTTCATTCTGTTCTATTTGCTCGGACGGAAAATCAAGGAATAGCTCTCCTTCCTGGTGTAACCAGTGGCGTCCCCTCTTTTCGAAGCCGGCGTCCCGGAGCTGTGCCGCGACTTCCCGCGGCACCGTACCGGCGAAGTCGAGGTCGCCGGTGGTGTAGGCGCCGCCTGTAATTAGCTCCACAACGGCCCCGCCGACGAGAACCGGTATCGGGGCTAGTCCTTCGTAAAGCCCCTGCACCCAAGCAGCAAGCATGGCGGTCTTCAGTGGGCCATCGGTCATTGCGAGTACTTTGTTTAGGTCGTTCACAATCTATATATTGTAACATCACCAGTCGAGAGTCACCACTACAGGACGAAGTAGCGTCTCTATTTCCCAGGCAACCATTGCTCTTGCGGTACTGTTGGTCGCTTGAAGAGCTGCGCTTTCGAAGCGCCTGGCACCCACAGAGTGATGAAGACGCTACGCGTTTCCCCCGCCGCTCCTTATTCTTGTTGTCGTTCCGGAGGCGGCGTAGCCGGCGGAGCGGAGGGATCTGGACGGGGGTCTGTTCCTTAGATCGAGAGGTTTGCGCCAGCTGAGGGTGCCAAGGAGAAGCGATCTCCCACAAGCCCTTGGTGTGCTTAGCGCGGATCTTCGAGTAGCCAGTAGAGAAGATTGTCGGTGAAGATCGGGTCCTTGGTCAGTCCCAAGTGACTTCGAAACAGGAACATAACCCCTTCCCACCGAATCGGTGACCGCAGTGTCGGAGACCAATCACCGGCCAATCTCTCGTCCATCAGAGCGCTGGAACGCAAGACGGCACCGTCTCCCGGGCGGCGTTCGAGGATCACCAGCCGACCCTTCTTGGTGTCGATGGTCTCAACCGCCGGTGTCGGCACGGCGTCTCCGGCGATCAAGTAGAGTTGGACAGCTTCAGGAGGGGCCGCAGGCAGGTCAAGAGCAGCAGTAAACTGGCGGGCCCGATCGAGAGACTTGCGTAGATGATCGAGCGCAATGAGTTTCCGATCGTAGGCTCGCGGCACATTGGGAAGCAGCCACTTGAGTATTTTTGTTTCAGATGGCGCCGCTAGACCCCACTGATTCTTCTTCCAGATATCGGCGTCGAACAGATCGGGTGAACTACCAGCCTCGCTTGAGTCCAAGACAAAATTTCCGAATCTCGCTCTAGGGAGCATCTGATAGCTGGATGGATAGGTGCCGAGTATTCCAGGCGGATAGAGCGGTAGCGATGGTCCATACTCCTTGCCTTCAAAGAGTTGCTCGACAGATTCGAGGGTACCTGCGTTGGGTGGTCCAACCAGCACCACCCTCCCGACATTCTCTGCGCCGGCCCAGGTGGGCGGCGGCACCGTGCCGTCGGCGGGGAGGTCTGCCGCTCCATAGCGCAGGTAGTAACGAGCGACGAGAGCGCCCATCGAGTGCGCGACGAGATCGAAGCGAATGGATTCGGGTGCTGTGCCATCACGCCTGCGGATCTCGTCTTGAATGTAGGCTTTTTTCTCTTGAATGAATGCGTGCAGGCGCTGGGCGCTCTCCACATTGTCCCGACGCCAGTCGTAGTCGAACTGGAAACAGGTGAAGTGACCTTCACCGTAGTCGACGGATCCGCTCGAGGCCAGCGTCTCGTCGCGGTACCCTCCTGCTCCAAGCGCTGAAAGGATATGAAAGTATGCCCGCAGGTTGATCGGCAGGCCCAAAACGCTAATTCTTATGCGGTCGAGGATGCCGTCCGGGTAGACTTCGTCGCGCAGATCTCGCAGTGCGGTTCCCCGCTGCATCGGAAGCGCCATCATGCGCGCGTCTTCCGGGCGATTCGGTCTTGCATAGTTGCCCGTGAATGCGCCCCAAACTGTGCGTCCGGTTTTCGCATCGACCAACTTCGATCCGGTGACTCCCGGGATGAGTATGACCGGGTTCCGATCGGCGCCATGATACTGCGCGCTACGATTGTACAGAGCTGCCAGATTGGGCTTTTTTTGCACAAGACGAATAGTGCAGCCACCGGCCAAGAGCCCCAGTGCCAAACAGATCCTGACCTGCCGAATGGCTTTGAGTTTCCGGTGTCCGCGCCACATCACGATTACTTGGGTTGCAAAGAGGCAGGTGTGAAGTAGGAGGCGTGAGTGTGCTTTGGCTAGGAGGTCAGTGAGTGATCTTACCCGGTGCCTCGAGCGCTTGCTGCGGATCGACTATCTTGTCATTTCTGACCGTATGTGGGGTTGGAATTGCGACATTCTAGTGGGTTATAGATCTGAGTCGGCGTTTGTGGATCCGGAAAACGGATCACCTAGGCGCGGGTCGTTGACGAACTGCCAGTCGGTGAGACACTCGAGAAAGGCGACGAGAGCACTTTTCTCTTGCTTCGAGAGATGCTGTGGTCGTACCAGTCGGCTCCTATGACGGGCTGATCTGCCGAGCTGCCGGCGCTGCCTGCCGCGGAAGGCTCTGCCGCCGGCGTCATAGTGCTCAATCACTTCCTCGAGGGTCGCGATGCTACCGTCGTGCATGTAGGGCGCTGTAAGTTCGATGTTACGCAGGGTCGGGGCTCGAAACTGTCCCAGGTGCGACTTCTTTCCGGTGTGTGCCAGAAGGCCGGTATTGGGGTCCGGAAACGATGGGCGCCGCAGGTCGTAGAGGCCGGTATTATGAAAAAGAAGTCTCGCAGCGGGCCGTTGGAACCACTGCACGGGACCCGAAAGGTTGAATCCAGCATGGCAGCGGGAGCAAGATAATCGATCAGAGAAGAATAGCTCCATTCCGTGGCGGGATACTTCGTCCAAGGCCTCCGGGTCGGCCTGGTATACGTGCCTATCATAGGCCGAGTTGCCGGATATCATCGTTCTCTCGAAAGTGGCAAGCGCCCGCGTGATGTTGACCATTTGGAAGGGATCTGCGCTCCGAGAGAAAGCAGCTTGGAACATGTCTTGATATTGCGGGTCAGATCGGAATCGGCGAAGGATTTCTTGGTCTCGGCCGGCTAGCCCCAGTTCCACGGGAGCTTCGTTGTACATGGGAATAAGGGCCTGCTGCTCGAGGCTGCGCACTTTGGGGTCGGACCAAGTGAAACTCGCATTGTAGGCCACGTTGGTGAGCGACATGGCGCTCATCGAATGGAGTTCGCCCGTGGCTCCGAGAGCCCGCGAACGTCCGTCAGTAAATGCTAGGCGCTGCTGATGGCAGCTCGCGCACGAGTACGTCTGATTTCCTGAGAGGCGTCGGTCGTAGAAGAGAAAGCGCCCCAGCGTTGCCTTCTCAGATGTGAAGGGATTATCTTGGGGAATGCTGGGTAGCGGAAAGGCCTCCGGCAACTTCACTCCGAGGCGGGGTGGACCGGCCTCCGGTGCATGACCTGGGAGCAGAATCTCGATTGCCGCAGGGGCGCAGGCCTGCGTTCCGCTAAGCAGTA